>JACDDA010000003.1 GCA_013817245.1 Gammaproteobacteria bacterium | reverse complement strand
ACAGTGGGGCGCATGCATTAGCGATGACCAAAGCGGACAAAGTAGGCCATCCGATCACCAGTGCCGAATGCGATACCTGCCATACACCCGTTAAATACACCGACTGGACCGGTGCAGGTTTTAATCATGCTGGTGTGACCAGTGGTTGTAGTGATAGCGGTTGCCACAATGATGCTGACTCGCATAGTCGTAAGCGTCCGACCGATCATGTAGGGGGTAGCAGTCAAAGCGATATGACGACGGCTAATTGTCAGAACTGTCATGGTTATATGTCAGGCAATTGGATGGGTAATTGCACCGACACTGATAACTACGATTGTATGGATCATACGGATACCACGGTTGCGTCTAAAACGTGTGTGACGTGTCATACCTCAAGCAAGTCACCGACGTATGTACAACGTTATAAAAATCCAACCACAACAATACATCCTAATACCTCAAATAATTGTCAGTATTGCCATAACAAAAACTCCAGTTCAACTGGCGCAGCGGGTTGGAAAAATAACTGTCCGAGTGATTCTGATGGGAATGCTGACTGCATGGATCATGCTCAAGCTAGTACTAATAGTAGTACTCCAGCACTTCCTTTGAATGATGCTTGTGTGGATTGTCACTACAGCGGTCAAACGTGGAGCGCAGATATTATTACAGGTACTTTGTGTAGCGGTGGTTTAGGTGATTGCAGTGATACAGGGACGCATCCAAGAGTTAGCATTGTAAGTGGCAGTGATGCTTGTGGCGATTGTCATACCAGTCGCACGAACTGGGGAAGTTATTACACACCGTTTAAACATGCCAAAGTGATAGGCAGTGGTACAGTCGCGCTATGTCATAACTGTCATTACAACAATAGCCATAGTAATGGTTGGAGTAACCGAAACTGGGATACTCCAGAAGGTCATATTACTGTTAATGACGGCACGCATTGTCATAGTTGTCATAATTCAAGTGATGCAGGTACAGGCGTGGCAACTTGGCGCCAGAATTGCGTAGATGGTGGAACAGTAAATGGTTATGACGCGAAAGATACAGATCGTACTTGCGCCGATCATGCGCAGGTTAATACTGCTGCCAGTGCTTGTCAGAACTGCCATTTGTCACCTACTGACCATCGTTGGGAAACAGTGTTTACGGATTTTGGTACGGATTACCGTTTAACGTCGACTAATTTTACGAATTACAGAGCGAGCCCAGGCCACCCGGGAAGTAAGAGTGGTGGGTGTCCCAATAAATGCGGTACTTGTCATAATATTTCGCAAAATTATTGGAATTTTGCTTCTGGGGATTGTCCGTAATTTCTAGCAATTTATTTGTGAATCAATAGCTTGTTGTACAAATCTTTAAGGTCAGAATGTTTTTAGAGGTTTTTAATCATGGTTAAAGCTTGCCATATCGGCTTAAAGCAACGCAAATATGACAGTTTATCTTTTCGCTGTTTTGTTATCTAAAACAAATAGTTATGGCCTAAATGTAGTTAACTAGTTTAAGATTCACGACCCTCGCTGTGTTTTAGTGCGGAGTAGTACATAGCTCGTCAGTGGGATGATGGGTTCTTTCCTTGGAGATATCGGAGCTAGCTTATTGAATGCTTTCGTTCACGTTAACGAAAGACAGGGATGTTCGATTGAGTAAAGGTTTCACACGTGTTGTTGCGCTGATGGCGCTGACGTGTTGGCCTTTTATTGTCTCGGCTTTACCCGTTATCAATGTGACGACGCAGTTCACATCAGCCGATGCTGCGCGTGCGAATGCTTATATGGATTCGGGTGGTGTGTGGAATGGTAGTGCCGAAGTTAGTAATACAACAGGTGATCGTTTTACGGTTCAAATTCAAAACACTGGCGCTGATGTTAATAACGATCGCGCGTTTGATTTTGGTTTAACGGCAACATTGCCCACCGGTTTTCGTTTATCGTCTAACACGGTTACCGCCACCGATAATAATTTACCGTCTGCTATTGCTTGTGTTGTACCTACGGGCTTCACTGCAACTCAAGTGGGCACTACCGTTACCTTTAATATTCCTGCGAATACAAATTTACCCGCGCAAGGTTGTCGCTTTACGTTTGTGGTGGGTTTAACTACTGCAACGACGGGGCCTTTTGTAAGTTCGGGTAGCTATAATATTGCGTTCAATCATCGTTACAACGAAGTTGATAACGATAACAGCACACAACAAACTGGATCAACGAATCAACCGGTAGAAGTACGCGCCGGTGATATTGTTATTTTAAAAACCGGCATTGCAAATCCACCGGATGGTTATGAGCAAGGCGATATCACGCAATGGGATATTGATATTGCGAACACCGGTACCGGCGGTGCGTTTCAAATTCAAGTAGTTGATTCGCCCAATGCAAATTTAACGAATCCACAAATCGGTCCTATTGGTTTGCAAGTACCGGGTAATAATTACACGATTACTTATTTAACACCGGGCAGTACACAAACTTTGCGTTATAGCGCGCAAGTCAATGTGCCGTTGAATGCAACGCAATGCCCTGAGTTGCGTAACGATGTGAATGCAACGGATCGTTTAGGTAATACGGGCAGCAGTTTTGATCTTTTACAATTCGATTTAGATGATCCTTTTTTAAGTTATACACCACCGAACGTTGCGTTTAATTTTGGTGGTTCTGCGGTGGTTAGTTTTGTAGTTACGAATACGGGTACTGGTCGCGCAAAAGATATTTCATTTACTGCCGCAGGTCTTGCCGGTATTCCTGTCAGCGCAGTATCGGCACAATGGTTATTTAACGGCACTGATACTTTTACTTATCGTGGTGTTGATGGTGTTGCAGGAACTGGTGATGAATTTATTAATGCAGGTAGCACGTCAACATTAACATTCACGATTACGCCCGATAGCATTTGCGGCGCAGCTACGAACGGCACTTTCAATTGGACACCGAGTTACGAAAACACCTGCGGCACGCCGACGTTTGCTACGCCCACACGTTCGTCCACATGGACGGTGAATGCGGCAAGTGTTCCGACATTAGCGATTAACAAAGGTGTTGCGCCCGGTGTTACTAACGTAGGTCAGCCCGGTGTGTATACGATCAACATTACCGGCACTAACATTACAAATTTACCAACCGATGGTAATACCGCTAACAATAATGAATGGACTGTTACTGATACCTTGCCCGCCGGTGTTGTGGGTGGAACGATTCCTACTATTCCTGCTGGCACACAAATTCGTATTAATGGCGGCGCAGTTATTACTGTCGGTCCAATTAATGGATTAGATGCGGGCGATGTTATTGAATGGCGCGGTGACCGCGAAGATTTAACACCTGTTCCAAGCATTACGATTAATTTTGGTACGCAGTGCACTGGTTTAATTCCACCGCAAACAGCACCTGCAACCATTAATAACAATGCGACATTAGTTTACAACAGCGGTACGTGTCCGATTAACGATACGGCAGGCGCGGCTTTAGTGTTAAACGAAAGCCCGGTGAATACTGCGGTGCAAAATTTTGCAATATCAGCAGGGCCATTTGAAACCGGTCGACCTGATACCGATGGCGTTAGCGGCAATGAAACGAACGAAGGCGAACATATAACTTACACAGCAACCTATGATTTTGCTGCACCGTTTGGTGGTGGTTGGAGTGGTACATCATTTGATGCGGAAATGGGTACGGGTGCGGGTGGTTTACCGGGTGCACCGTTAGAGTTAGTAGATCCTGCTGGCGCAACAGTGGGTGTGCGTTTACAAGTGATCAATATCAACACGAATGCTGTGTTAATCAATCGCAATTTAAATGCGGGCGAAGTAGTTGGTGGTAACGGCGCCGGTGCGATGAGTATTGATTTAAGTTTTATCGCTGGCGAAATCGGCGATGCAAATATGCAAGATTATCGTTTAATCATTGCTTACACTGTGACGGCACCTGAAGGTAATTTGACAGCAGCAAGCACGGGTAATCCTACCAATGAAGTTAACATTGGTAATCGCACGGAACGCGTAACTTTAAATGTTGCTGGTGGTCCTGCGAGCTGTAGTGGCGGCAGTGATTTCACGCAAGGTTTAAATTTTGATTTAGAGCGTGCGGACATCACCATTGCTGCCAATATTGTTGATAACGGCGGCGGTTTAGTGGACGTCTGCGGTCCTGCAACTGCAACGGTCGCGTTAACGGGGCCAGCAGCAGGATTAAGTGCTGATAATTTGCGTGTGTTTATTGATAACAATGCAAACTATACATTGCCAAATAGTGCAGCAAGTTTTACTTATGGTGGCACTGGTAATTTAAGCGGCTTAGCTAAAACCTATAATTTTGCTGGTGGTGATGTCGCGATTAATACCACTACCATTACACAAAATATTAATGGCAATAACACCATTAGTTTCCCCGTCACCTTATTAAATTCTGCGTCACGTACATTAACGGGTTATGTGCAGTTCGATAGTAAACACACATCACCGGATATTGGCGCTGCTGAAAATGATCGTGACTATAATGCGGCGACGAACGATGCGCGTTACACATTTACCGTTACACCCGCATCATCAGGTGCAGTATTAGATATCGAATTTTTCCCGCCGAATATGTTGTTAGCCGACACCAGCAATTACACGTGGCGCGTTAAAGTGACTAACACGGGCGCTGGCGCATTAACGAATGCAGTATTTACGAATGATGTTCCCGCACCGTTCTCACCGGTGGGTGCAACCAGTAATCCTGCGATTCCGGGGCCTAGCATTGCAGGCCAAACCTTAACGTGGAATAACCTCAGTATTGCATCAGGTGCATCACAAGAATTCGATATCACTATGTCATTGCCGCAAGGCGGTGGTTGCAATATTGGTAATCCAAACATTGCAACCGTGCGCAACGCTTGTGCAACCGGTGGCGTGTTGGTTGCTCGTAATGGTCCTAACGTAGTATTTCCGCCGGTTAGTTTAGAGTTGTTGCATCGGTCAACGAGTTATTGCGAATTATGCCGCGAAGGTACAGTTGAATTAGTGGTACGCAATGCCGGAGCTATTAATTTATATAACTTAATTATTTCCGAAAGTTTGACGGGTTCCGGTTTGGAATATGTGCCAGGTAGTTCAACTGTGCAAGTAGAAGGCGCGGGTGCGCCAGTTGCAATTAATAATCCGTCAATTGCAGGCTCAGTGTTAACGTGGACATCCGCGCAAGCGGCCGCCGCATTTGGTGCAGCGAATCCATTTACCCGTTTGTTTTCTGATATTACGGGTATCCCTTCTGAATTTGTTTTACGTTTTCGTGTGCGTTCATCAGCAGCCGATCCAATTAATTTATTAACCGCGACGCGTAATATTCAAGCGACTGGCGATTACGAATTATTTTGCGGTGATCCGGATGATCCGAGTACACCCGCGTTAGATGAATCGGAAACCATTAGCAGTATTTTCCAAGTACCGTTGCGTCAACCGTTGCCGACACTCACTAAACAAGGTCGCAACATTTCAGCATTACAAGATGCCACGCAATACACTTCGCCGGTTTACGGCGGTACTGATGACATCGTGGTGTGGCGCGTGAATGTTGCGAATAGCAACAGCATCAGTTCGGCTGATTTAGAAGACATGTTAATTAACGACACCATCACCACCAACGCTACTAATTTTACTTTGCAATGGATGTGTCCAACGGAAGCAGCAGCAACCGCAACGGCGAATTTCTTAGATGGTTTAGGCGGTGCAGTGCATGCAAGTTGTATCGCTTATACCAGTAGTTACAACGTCCAAGATCCGTTTGGTAATCCTGGTAATAGCGATCCGATTGATATTAGTCGCGGTGTAACGGCGAGTATTTTTTATGTAGGTACCATTCAAAATTTATGTACCAATCCAGTCAATAGCAGCGATGTTGAGTGGGGTTGTCAAGGCGGTGCTGCAACACGTGTGTCAGCAGGCAGTGCAGGTGTGCCAGGCACGGTTGATGATAATGATAATGCCACTTTGAGTACCGCAGTTGATCCGACCCAAGTACTAATTACACAAACGACAACCGGTACAAATACCGCTCAGCCGATTGGTACTAAAGGTATTATCACCCTTACTATCGTGAATAACAGTGGCGGCACGATTCGGGATTTAGTGCTGAATGATTTGCTGCCGACTAATTATCAAGTAGATCCTACTTATTTCAGTACGTATCCGAATTGCACTAATCGTATGACGGTAACTGCCGCCTATGGCAATCCAAACTATCGCGGCAAAGTAAATACCTGTGCGATTACGGGTACGGCAACACTACCTATTTTTACATTCACCAGTAGCACTAGCGGAACTGTTAACCAAGTTAATTTATTGCGCCATGGTGATCGTATTGTTTTAACGTTAGGCATTATTCGTGTTGCACCGTTTGATAATGTGGCGAATCCTGAAGTTCGCACAGAAACCCCCGGGACTGCTACCGATCCTAATTACGCCGGTGTTTATACCAGCGATTTATTTTTAGCGTTTGATGATACTTGCCCAATTGCAACGCCAGCGTTTACTAATAATCCTGCTGCACAAGTTGTGACGGTTAATCCGGAAGATATGGATGTGAACATTAATCCGGCTGATCCGAATTTATTTTATATTTTGAGTGATCCTGCTGCGACCTTAACGATGGATGTGCGCATTCAAAATAATGGCGGACACGATGCGGCGAATTTTGATTTGTACATTACCGCGGGTGAAGCTATTACCGTCAATAGTGCAAATACAACAGGTGGTTTTGGTGGAACCTGTACTGCCATTGTAGGTGCCGCGAAAGCAGCGGTGTTTGCAACATTGCCACCGCCGGTTGTGAATGCGAATGCACAACTATGGCGTTGTATAGATCAAAATCCAATGCCGCCTGGTGGCAGTGATACTTTTCGGTATGTTATTCAACGGAATTTAGCAGCTACAACCGGTGATCTAACATTCCGTGCAGATGTGTTAGCAAACACTCAACAATTTAATGGTTTAACCACTACGTTGGGTGCAGCGCAAGCCGGCTTCCCGCGTTATTCCTACGATAATATTCTCGCGCGTATTATCGGTTTTAATTTATGGAAAAGTTTACGCGGCTGTAGTGAAGCCGATTCAGCCGATGGTGCACCGACAGTACCACCCGCATTACCAGGCCCACACAATACCGATGTTTGGATAGGTGAAGATTGTACGCATCGTGTACAAGCGCAGTGGTTTGGTTTTGCCACACCTGGTTTCGGCAATATCGAAATTCGTAATGCGCAAATTTATGAAGGTACATCGGCTGACGTGAGCGTGCCGTTTGATCAAGCGATTGATGGACAAGGTTATATCAGCGCGGATTATTCTAATAGCACTGCTGCGGCTACTATTAATACGCAAGTCCCCGCCGCACCGACGGCGTTGCAAGAAACGGGTTTACGTTGGACGCTGAATAATATTAGTCCCGCTAGTTCTGATAGTGTAGAAAACTTTGTTGCGGATATTCGTTATCGTAATTTAAACGATCCGCTAAATAATTCTGCTGCACCGAATCAACATGCAGCAATAATTACTGATGAAGCCAATGCGCGTTTTGATGTGTTCTTCACGGTAAGCGGGCAAACTATTTCGTTTACTGAAACTTCGGCAGGTTATCCGCCGGATGCATTGCGCCAAAACAATTTAAGGATTCGCGAGCCTAGCGTTACGATTTTGAAAGAAGTGTGTAACGAATCTATTTCGATTGGGAATAACCCCGCGAATTCAGGTGCGAACTGCACACCGTTTGCGTTGACCGCAGAAGGCGATTCGGATGATCGCTTTATATATCGCATTCGTGTGACTAATGCTGCCACTACCGGCGGTGTAGCGAATGCGCCGGCGTACGATGTGACTATTGAAGATGTCTTAGATGCTTTAGATCAAATTGCGCCAGCTAATCCTGTAACCGATGGCTTAGATAATGATGGCGACAGCGTCGTCGATGAAGCTAATGAAATTGTTGTTAATGATTTGATATTAGAAAACGGCACACCTGCCGAAATTGATTTCTTGCCTACTACTAGCACCGCATTGCAGCGAATTAATCCTGGCGTCACGGTGAATTTATATTACCGCGCACAATTAGCAACGTCCGTATTACCGACGCAACAAATGACTAACGTTGCGAGTGGTACTTACGACAGCTTAATAGGCGCCAGTGGTGCGCAGTCTGCACCTCAAGGTGCAAATGGTACGGCAGGTGGCGCTCGTACTTACAATACAAATACCAGTCAAGCCGATATCACGGTTTACAACATTACGGTTAATCCGGGCTCAAAAGAATTTACTGATACTGCGCGTCGTGATGCAGGTTTAGTCGTGGGTGTTTGTGCTTCGCCTTGTGTTGATGACAATGCGGTGATTGGTGAAGAAGTCGAAGTGAAATTAGAGTTTACCGTGCCGTTGTCAACGCTGCGTAATTTTACTGTCGTCGATAATTTACCCGCAGGCATGCAATGTATAGAAGCGCAGCCTATTACGTTGCCAACCTTTCCCGGCACGGATCCTGGTTTTACACCGGGTGGTGTGTTCGCAGCTGTCACGTGTAATGCGACCAGTGTGAGTTGGAATTTTGGTAATCAGGTATTGCAAGGCACTGGCGGCGGACCGCAGGATTATGCTTTCGAAGCACGCTTTATTGCGCGTGTATTAAATACGGTGGGTAATCAGAATGCGGCGATTATTGCGAACGGCGGTGCAGCCACGAATGTATTTGTTACTTACGATGATTTAAGCGGCACGACGGTTAACATTCCGATTGGTGAAGCACGTTTAACTATTCAAGAGCCGCAAGTGAGTGCAACGAAAGTAATGACCTTAGTTGCACCCGCACTCAGCGTAGATGCAACTGATCGCATGAATGTTACGGTGACGGTACAAAACACCGGCACTGCACCTGCTTATGCCTTACGTGTGCAAGATGATTTAACCGCGCTGGGTACGAATTTAAGTTATGTAATAGGCAGCACAGTAGGACCGAATGCACCGAGCAGTGTGGATTTAACCACTGCGAATGCGCCGATTTTTGTATTCAACGCACCGTTGCCCCCCGCAACGACGTTTACGTTTGGCTTCCAAGTAACTGCTGATGCAGTAGTGCAACCATTAGAAGTGTTAGATAACACCGTTGAAGTTGCTTATGCATCATTGCCAAATACCATTCCCACCCTAAATTCAAGCAACACGATTGGTTCAGATGGCGCGAATAATGGTCGTCGTATTGGTGCGATTCCGAATGCGGCAAGCGCATTAAATGATTACGAAGCGCAGGCCAGTGCTTCCCAAACATTGCCATCGTTAACGATTAGCAAAACAGATTTAACACCAGGCCCTACGGTAACGTTGGGTTCGCGTAAACACTTCCAAGTACAAGTTAATTTGCCGGAAGGCGTGACTAACAATTTAGTGGTTAACGATAATTTAAATGCCGGCACTAGCAGTTTTGTTTTAGAAAACAATGCCACCTTTGATGTGGTTTATACCTTCCAAGGTATTACGAGTATTAATGGTGCTGCTGTTGCAGGCTTTGCAACGCCTGCCGATGTTGAAGCTGCGCTTGCCGGTTTTTCTGCAACCGATGGCGCCATTAACATTGTCAGTTGGAATTTTGCACAAGTCGTAACGCAAAGCGAACGTGATCCTACGTTTGGTGCGATTAATCCGCGCATTATTATTGATTACTACGCACGTGTGGATACCGCGCAAGCAGGGCCTGGCGATACATTACAAAACGCGGCTGAAGCACGTTTCCGCAATGGTGAAGATGGCACGACAGTAACCGTTACCGCACCGTTAGTAGGTCCGTTCACTGTTTTAGCGCCTGATATACAAGGTACTAAAATTGGTCCGGTAACCATGAGTCCTGCTACGCCAGAAACCTTTACGATTTATTTAGAAAATATCGGCACTGCACCCGCGTGGGATGTCACGGTGTTAGATATTTTGCCGCAAATTGTTGGCGGTGGTATGTGCGACACCAACCCCATCACCATTTCTGCGCCGATTTTAGATGTTGTTACTGCTAGCACTATCACGCCTGGTCCACCCACCGTGTTACGCACATTAACTCTCGGCGTTGATTACACCCGTAATTGGGATGGCGTTACTTGCCAATTAACGTTTGTATTAATTCCTGATGATGCCGGTAGCACGAATGCGTTGATTGATGTGGGCGAAGCATTGCGCGTGCGTTACGAAGCGATGCTCGATTTAAATACCGGTAACAATATTAATTTAACCAACGTCGCGGGTGCCTCTGCGTGGTTTAGTTTAGATACGGATGGTGGTGTAGTACCGCCGGGTGTTGCGCAATATCCTACTGCGGGTGTTGTCGATGATGGCGGCGATGTGTTTGAAGATGAGCACACGGTTAATACTTTAGCGCCGGTGTTATCGGTTATTGCTTTAGTACAAAACATTACGCAAAACCCGGCGGCGATTCCAGCGGTGAATGTAAATGGTGCGCCAGGTGATCAAATTCGTTACACCATCACGATTGAAAATACCGGTGCAGCAGCTGCAAACGCGGCGCAAGTTATTGATAACTTAGAATTGTTAAACGTACCGCCGGGTTATTTTGTTGCGAATGGTTTGAATAATGTAACAACCACCAGCGGCACTGATAATTCAATTGCGAATGGCGGCGCGAATGCGGCGGGCTTAGTTGATATTAGTGCGATTAATATTCCGGCGGGCGTTACACAAACGATTACGTTTGATACGACGATTCAGCCCGCAATCTTGAATGCTGCGACGGTGCGTACTCAAGCACAACTCGATGCTCCAGGTTTCACCACAATTAATACTAACATTCCGACCATTAACTTAAGTCAGAATGCGGGTTTTGTTGTAATCAAAGTATCCAATGATTTAAGCGGTGATCCGGCGGTATTGGTGTCGGGTGATGTGCTGGAATACGTGATTGTCGCGAATAATATTTCGAATGAAGACGCGGTGAACGTTACGTTCAGCGATCAAATTCCTGCGAATACTACTTACGTTGCGAATAGCACAACATTAAATGGTGTAGCGGTTGCAGATGTTGCTGGCAGCAGTGCGGTCAGCAATGGCATATTGATTCGTCCCGCCAGTGTCGGTGTTGCGGGTTCAATGCCAGCAGATCCTTTAGCGAATCCGATAAATTCAGCGGTGATTCGTTTCCGTGTAACTGTGAATGCAAATTTGGTTAACGGTGCCGTGATTTCGAATCAAGGTGTTGTCACTGGTTTAGGTGCGATTCATGGTTTAGCCATGACACCGGTATTAACAGATGATCCAGCAACACCGGCTAGTTATGATCCTACGCAAGATGTGTTAGGTAGTGCGCCGATTGTTGATGCAGTAAAAACGGTACAGTTGCTAATCGACACTGATAGCGATGGTGAAATTGATCCGAGTGAACGCTTGCGTTACAGCATCGTTGTTTATAACCACGGTAATTTACCGGCTACTGGCGTCGTTGTGTTTGATGCTATTAGCGCAATTGCAAATGTCACGTATGTTGTGAATAGCACCACATTAAATGCTGCGCCCGTTGCAGATGCTGCAGGTTCGCAATTAGAACTGGTGAATGGTGGTGTCGCGGTTGGTGCATTAGCGGCGGGTGCGTCTGCAACTATTACCTTTGATGTCGATGTTAACGGCGCGGCAGCAGTCGGTGCGATTATTAGTAACCAAGGCAGTGTTGCTTCAAATCAATTACCGGATATTGCTACTGATGCGGATGGTAATAGCAGCAATGGTCGTCAAGCGACTGTTGTTGAAGTGGGTGGTAATGCGCGTTTAGCAATTAGCAAAGGCGTGAATATTGTTAATGGCGGCACGGCTACCGCAGGTGGCGAATTGGAATATGTGATTCGCGTAGAAAATACCAGCAGTGTCGATGCGAATAATGTCGTTGTGACGGATACCTTACCAATCAATACCAGTTACGTTGCGGGTTCTGCGCGTTTGAACGGCGCAACCGCCGGTGTCAGTGTAGTTGGCAGCACGGTAACGGCGAATTATTCCAGTGCGTATGGTCGCCTGCCAGCAGGTGAATATTTCTTAGTTAGTTTCCGTGCACAAATTAATGCGACGGCGATTATTGGTGATGCGGTTTCGAATACCGGTACGGTAACGTGGACGGGTACGGGTTCTCCGCAATCGGATAGCGCAGTCGTTGATGTTGGCGGTGCGCCGGGTGTGAGTAATTTATCTGGCCGTGTTTGGCATGACATCGATCATGACAATCGTTTGAATTTGCAAACTGAAAGTGATCGTCGTTTAAGCGGTTGGGAAGTGGCGGTGTACTTTAATGATCCCGCACCCAATCCTACCGGTGGTTCAACACCCATCGCGACGGCGATGACGAATACCTTGGGCGAATACGCATTTAACGGCTTACCACCCGGCGGACCTTACAGCATTACGTTCCGCTATCCGCAAAATCCGGTGGTGTTGGGCGTGGCCGATATTCAGCCGCCTATTCCTTATATAGGCAATCCAACCGAAGTAGCGGGTACGGGTACTTTAGGTCGTATGTTGATTACGAATATTGCACCCACTGCGGGTGGCAATGTGGTGAATGAAAACTTGCCTGTTGATCCTATGGGAGTGGTTTATAACTCTGTCACGCGTGAAGCGGTAGCTGGCGCAACAATCCGTTTAAATCGCGATAACGGCGCGCCATTAACCGGTTGTTTTGATACGCCGGCGCACTTGAGTTCACAACAAGGCCAAGCTACTGGCCCGAATGGTTTTTATAGCATTGAAGTTAATTACGCGAATCCGAACTGTCCTGCAGGCGGCGCGAATTATGTTTTACAAGTAAATCCGCCGTTAGGCCCGGATTGGATTCAACGTACACCATCAGGCGTGATTCCTCCTGAACCCACGACTTTACAAGTGAGTAGCTGTACTGCCGGTGCCAGCAATGTTGATACGCTGCCAGTGCCAGCGGGTTATTGCGATCCACAAGTACAAGCGGATGCGCCAAGTTCGGCGATTCAGCCTGGCATAGGCACACGTTATTTTGATGATATTAATCTGGCTGCTGCTGGTGACGTGTTAACTCATCATCATGTGCCATTAGATCCAGCACGATTGGGCGCAGTGCAAATTACTAAAACCAGTCCGTTAACGAATGTTGTTCGTGGCCAGTTAGTGCCTTACACCATTACAGTTTATAACCCTGCGACTTATGATTTAAGTGGCATGCAAATTCGTGACTATCTGCCGTTAGGCTTTAAGTATGTGGCGGGTTCAGCGCAAGTAGATGGTTTGCCAGTTGAGCCTGTTACTAACAGTGCGGCTGCGTTTGCGAACTTTGATGCAGATAAACGTCGTGATCCAAATCAACGTTTAGAACATTGGGCGCGGCCATTATTAAGTTGGAGCGGCATTACCTTACGCGGCCGTCAAACCATAGAAATTCGTTTCTTATTAGTAGTGGGTGCGGGCGTTAGTGAAGGCGAATACACCAACCGTGCACAAGCTTATATTAATAATTTGATCAATCTTGATACGTATGGTGATGTTGACGTTGCAGTCTCACTCGTTGCTACTGCGACGGTGCGTGTGATTCCTGATCCATTGTTTGATTGCACCGACATCATCGGCAAAGTGTTTGATGATAAAAACTTCAATGGCATTCAAGATGAAGGTGAAGTTGGCTTAGCCGGTGTGCGGGTTACCACGGCACGTGGTTTAGTTATCACTACCGATAAATACGGTCGTTATCATTTAGTGTGCGCCGAAGTGCCTAATCCAGATCGCGGTTCTAACTTTATTTTAAAAGTAGATGAACATAGCTTGCCTGCCGGTTATCGCATGACCACGGATAATCCTTTAGTGGAACGCGTAACACGCGGTAAAGCAGTGAAATTTAATTTCGGTGCCACCGTGCATCGTGTGGTGCGTTTAGATATTAGTGATGCCGCATTTGAAAAAGGCAAAACGGTAATTGACGCGCACTGGCGTTATGTCATGGATGATTTGCTCAAACAATTAAAAACCTCGCCAGCGATTTTACGTTTAAGTTATTTAGGTGATATTGAAAGCGAACGTTTAGCCATGCAACGTTTGCAAGTGATTAAAGAGTTAATCGCGCAACGTTGGAAAGATTTGAATTGCTGTTATCAATTGCAAATCGAAGAAGAAGTGTTCTGGCGACGCGGTAAGGCGGTAAATCCTTAATGCGTGCCTTTAATCACATTCGCACTAGTTTGCTCAGCAGCGTCAGTGTTGTGATGCTGGGTTTTGCCTGTAATGTATTTGCGGATGCATCGTCCGATGTGCCCGGTACGGTACGCGCTCACCCACTAGAGTTAGGCGAAGATTATTCAGCGAATACCGAACAATTATTTCCTATTAATAAACCCACTGCGTGGGAAGTTGATAAAGAACAATTTAAACAAGCGGAAGACGAAAAAGTTAAGTTCGAGAAAAAAACGGTAGAAGAATTTGAAACCGTTAAAACCAAAAATCTTATACAGCCGATTCGTTTTGCTTTAGGTAAAACGGATATTCCGCCCGAGTATCTAGAAGCCATACGGAATGCGCTCGCTAAAATGAGTGAGAAGCGCAATGTGCGTTTGAATTTCGTCGGCCATACCGATAATCAAAAGTTAGCCGGTAAACTTAAAACGGAATATGGCGATAACGCAGGACTATCGCGTGCACGTGCAGCGATGGTAGCGGAATATTTTCAGCGTGAGTTAGGTTTGCCGCCCGAAGCAGTTGCTTACGATGGCCGCGGCGATCTCGAACCGTTGAGTTCTAATGTGACGTCCGCAGGACGTGCGCTTAATCGTCGTGTGGAAGTTGAGTTTTGGCACGACGAAGTTCGTGAACGTGAAGTTGAACAAAAAGTGATTGATACTAAATTGCGCCAAGTGCGCGTCTGCCAAGTGGTGGAGCGTTGTATTTATAAACGCCAAGTCGGCAAATTCGATCGCGTTCAAGTTGAAAATACAGTGCCGCCGATTCGATATACCGGCATTCAACCAGAATTGCCAGAAGGTTTTATAAAACGGTTGCGTGATGTTTTAAAAGAATTAAGCAATATGCCGAACATCTCGATTCGCGTTGTTGGTCATACGGATAATCAACCATTAGATGGTGCGGCCGAGCGTATTTACAATGATAAAACGGGTTTATCAAAAGCGATCGCGCAACATGTAGCGCAACAACTTCGCGATGCTTTAGGTATGGGTTATAACGATGTGCAGTTTGTTGGCAAAGGTGATATTGAACCTGTGTCTGATAACAGCACTAGCGCAGGCCGTGCGTTAAATCGACGTGTTGAAATTGAAATCTGGCATGATGATTTAGATGCTAAAGATATAAGTGAGCCACAAGCATGTCCGGGTGATAGCCAAGCGGAAAATGTCAGTGTGCGGGATGACAACAACAAAATCATCGTGCCATTTGTTAATGGTCAGCCTGCGTATCCCGTGAATTTCACGCGTCAAATTCAGCGCGTGTTAAAAGATTTATCGAAAAAAGCAAATGTGCGCATTCATTTAGTGGGACACACGAGTAATGAGCGCATGTCCCGTCGCGAAGCCATGGTGTATGGCGATCACGTAAAATTATCAGAAACGCGCGCGGTCCGAGTGCGCGAATTTGTACAAAAAGAATTGTCGTTAACGGAAGAACAAGTTTCTACTGAAGGCAAAGGTTTTGTGCAACCGTTAAACGAAGTTGATACCTCACCGTTTGCCCAAAAGAATTTTAGTTTGCTCACCGCTGCAAGTGGTGAGGGTAGTGAAGAAACCGTGGTGCGTCCAGAAGATGCGCGAGTTGAATTAGAGTTTTATTACGACGAAGAAGCCAAAGCAAAAATTGACTCAAGTATTGAAATCATTCGTGTGCAACATGAAGAACCTGCCGTTACACCTTATGCGCTGCATCCCATTCGCGTCACTATCGACGGCAAACCTATCGACGGCAATGGTCGGCATACGGCCGATGTGCAACGTTGTACAGATTTGGCATTAGATCGCGCTCAATTACATTTCCAATATGACGGCATCAAACGTGATCCAAAATTAAATGTACATGCAGAACCTTCGGTAGTGACTTATTGGGATGACCCGGGTACCGAAGCCATGGAAAACAGCGTTAACTTTAATGGCTACACCAATTATTCTGCGTTCATTGATAAATCTGAAGTACGTGTGTTTGGCCCGCAGCAATCTTTATTGGATACGCCGTTAGTAATTGTACCTTTAGATAAAGAAGGTAACGGTCAATGGCTACAAATACCAAAACTTGAACCGCATCAAGGTCCAAAATTAGAATTACGCTATGTGTTACGTGTTTACGATGCACGTGGCCGGTTTGATGAAACACAAGCTAAACCTTTGTGGGTATTACATCGCAAGCACAGCGATATTGATCAAGTTGATACTGAAAAAGAATCATTAGTGGGTTACGGTGAAACCCGCATTGCCGTGCGGCACATCCCGTTAGAAGGCGGCACCGTGATTGTTTACGGTGAAAATATTCCAGCCGCGCACGATGTGTGGGTCATGAATCAAAAAGTCCCAGTGAATGAACAAGGCCAATTTGTTACAGAACGAATTATACCGCCGGGCATGCACACTGCAGAAGTTGCCATCTTTAATGAAAAAGGCGCAGGTAATATTTATTTGCGCGATTTAGAATTTAAAGAAACTGAATATTATTATGTTGGTATCGCAGATGTAACCGTTAGCAAAACCAAAGTAAATGGTCCTGCTGAATTATTGGCGACTGATAGCACATCTTATGATGATGGCACGAACGTTAGTTCCCCAAATGATTTTGATGCGCTGGCAGCAGAAAGTATCGAAGACCGCGACGATATTTATGTTGATGGCCGTTTAGCGTTTTACACCAAAATAAAAACCGCGAGTGATTATATTTACACCGCTAGTTTGGATACCCGCGAAGGTGAGTTTGATACTTTAACTAAGGGTGTGCTCGACAAACAGCCCGATGCTTTATGGCGTCGTATGGATGCAGATAGTTATTATCCAACCTACGGTGATGACAGTACGGTAATTGATGACGCGCCTACTAGCGGCAAGCTTTATATGAAAGTGGCGAAAAATGAATCCTTCGCGATGTTTGGTAATTTTGAAGCAGAAATTAATGACACAGATTTAGCGCGCATTGATCGGTCTTTGTATGGTTTTTATGGTCATTATGAAAGTCCAAAAACTACAAAGTTTGGTGATAATAAAACTGACGTCGATATGTTTTATGCGCAACCTGGCACCGTCGCCGGCCATGAAGAATTCCGTGGCACGGGCGGTTCTTTATATTTCTTACGTTATCAAGATATTAATCCTGGTTCAGAACGATTGCGCGTAGAAGTACGTGACAAAGATTCTGGCATTGTGCGTTCGGTGCGTTATTTAGTTCCGGAACAAGATTACAGCGTTAACTATATTCAAGGCCGCATCATGTTAACGCGGCCATTATCTACATCGGCTGCCGATGACACCTTGGTACAAACCGATTCAAATGGCGGCAATCCTGTATACATGGTAGTGCGTTATGAATATACCCCAGGCTTTGACGATTTAAAGGACACCGATCGTGGTGGTCGTATCGCGCATTGGATAAACGATAATGTGCAAGTAGGTGTATCAACTAATAAACAACAAATGATTGATGATCGTTATGAACTCAGCGGTTATGATTTTACGGTGCGTAAAGCGATAGGCACTTATTTAAAATATGAAAATGCTGATTCGATTGGTGAATCTGCGGGTCGTTATGGTTCTATCGACGGCGGTTTTGGTTTTAATGAATTAGATAATGGCGGCATCGGTGAAATAGGCGCGAACGCTTATCGTCTTGAAGGCGCGGCCAATTTAACTGACTTACGTAAAAAGTGGCGTGGTCGCAGCACGTTTTATATTCAAGAACGTGAAGCAGGTTTCTCATCATTAGGTTTAGGAACTTCAACCGATGTAAGTCAACAAGGCTTTACCGTGTACATGCCATTAACAGCACGTTGGAATATGTACACTAAATACGATAATTTGGAACGTGAAACGGGTTTAAGTTTACAGGCCACTGAAGTTAATCTCGATTATAAATTAACTGACAATTGGAAATTATCAGGCGGCTTACGCTCAGATGAACGCGAAGATACTTCCATCGTTGTTTCTAGTGATCAAGTAGAAGGCAAGCGCACCGATTTACAATTACGCGCTACTTATGATTCCTTGCAAGACTGGACCTTGTATGGCTTTACACAATTCACGATTGAAACCACGGGCAGTCGCCCTGATAACAACCGCAATGGCGTAGGTGGTTCGTATCAAATCACCGATCGTTTAGGTTTAGATGGAGAAGTTTCCGCAGGTGATGGCGGTACCGGTGCACGTGTAGGCTTAGACTATTTAATGACCGATCGCACTAATTTATATCTTGCCTATGGTTTGCAAAATGAACGCAGTGATACAGGCCAGCGTGCAAAAAATGGTAATACCACCGCAGGTTTTAGAACGCGCTACACCGATAACGTTAGCGTATATGGTGAAGAACGTTATGCGTTTGGCGATGTTCCTACCGGCCTAACTCATGCTTACGGTGTTACCTTGGCGCCCGCAGATGATTGGACTATAGGCGGCTCCATTGAATGGGGCTCATTAGAAGATCCTGTTACTTATGAAGTGATTGATCGTAGCGCATATGGCTTTAATGTAGGTTTAGGACGTGAAGAGATTAATTACGCAGGTGCGATTGAATATCGCGAAGATGTCTCTAATTCACAAACGCGTGAAACCATTTTGTATAAAAATAATTTTAACTTGCAGCTAGATCCAAGCTGGCGTTTGTTAATGAAATACAATCGCGCAGATAGTAAAAGTTCTAACGGCACTTTCTACGACGGCAACTTCCAAGAATTTGTTACCGGCTTTGCGCATCGTCCAGTCACCAATGATCGCTGGAATACCTTATTTAAATTTACCTTCTTTGAAAATACACCTTCAATCGAACAAGTGAATCCACAAGGCACGAATATCGATTTTCTACAACGCAGCAACGTGTTATCAGTGGACAGTACCTATGACTTAACCACACGTTGGTCTGTTGGTGGTAAATACGCTTATCGAAATGGTGAAGTAGCGTTGGATCGTGAAAATCCAGTTTTCTTTGAAAGCAACGCATCGCTATATGTTGCGCGAGTTGATTGGCATGTACTGCGCAGCTGGGATTGGTTAATAGAAGCACGCTCATTAGAAGTGGAAGCAGCACAAGACGTACGCAGCGGTTATTTAACCGCCTTATATTGGCACGCCACCGCTAATATGAAACTGGGCGCGGGTTATAACTTTACTGATTTTTCTGATGACCTGACTGACTTGGACTATGACAGTAAAGGGTTCTTTATTAATGCGATTGGTAAGTTCTAGTTTTTATTAATTCTTCAGCTCCGCGTATACGTATTCTTGTTTATTAAAAATCTGCTTATCGTCATAAAATGTATTTTCTATAAAAGCATTTTATTAGCCGGTTGCGCACCGGCGGGCGGTTACTTTCTTGTCGCGACAAGAAAGTAACCAAAGAAACGCTCCCCGATGTCACGTACTTGAATGGGATGTTATTCCATTCAAGTATTTCCTCGTCATCTTTAAAGGCTGACGCGTCGCCAAGACGCGATGTCCTATCGCGGCTCGGCTCACCTGAACATCCCTGTTCAGGTGTCGCTAGCCTTTAAATATTACTCGGCGTGCCATAACGGGTTTTATTCCTTCGATTAAGCGCAAAAAGATTTTTAATTTTTGAAGGTGTTTATTCATTTCGTAAGTTAAAACGAAGAAATATTCCCCTCATGGCTCGCCGAGTATTGTAAGACGTGTCGGGTAAAACAAACAGGAAGTTTGTTTTAGTCCCGCCGCGACAAGGACGTCGCGTCGGGACGACCCGTTACACGGTGAGCAATACGAGGGAACTGCGCGTGGTGTTGACGCGCAGCGAGACATTGGGGAGAGTATTTTTTGGTGACTTTTTGTTACGACAGCAGATTTTTGCTCCTGCAAAATCTGCATTCATGCCATTCATGCCATTCATGCCATTCATGCCATTCATGCCATTCATGCCATCCATGGCAATCAAAAGTTACTCGCTGTAGTCGCGCAGCGACGAGCGAAACGTTTTTGCATTTAAAAAAAGATGCTCTGCTTAAAACGTTTTGTTTTTAAAAAAGGAGCGTAGCCATGAAAACATGCTTACTTTACAACCAATGATAAAAAAACTTAATCCCCTAACTGCACGATTTCTTTAATCGCCGCAATTTTTTCTTGGAGTTTCGCTGGCGTCGATGCACGTAACGTTGCATGCCCTAGTTTGCGACCAGGGCGTGGTGCTTTGCCGTAGTCATGGAAGTGACAGCCGGAAATACGTAATACGTCTTCGGCGTTGGGAAGTGTAGATATAAAATTAATCATCGCGGCGTAGCTGTGTGCTTCGGTATCGCCGAGTGGTAAGCCGGTGATGGCGCGCAGGTGGTTTTCAAATTGGCTGACGCTGGCACCTTCGATGGTCCAATGGCCGGTGTTGTGAACACGCGGCGCCATTTCATTGGCGATGAGTTGTTTGTTGTGTACGAAAAATTCGACGGCGATGACGCCGACGTAATCGAGTTCTTTGACTAAGCGTGCCGCGAAGTTTTCAGCTTGTGTCTGCAATTCAGAATTTTCATAGGGTGCGGTGCTGATGTTGAGAATGCCGTTTTTATGAACGTTTTGTACGAGCGGATAACACGCGTGTTCGCCGTTGCGGCCGCGCACGGCAATCAGAGAAACCTCATTATCGAATGCAACAAAGCCTTCGAGTATGGCGGGTTGTTCGCCAATGTTGTGCCAGGCTTCGCTTGCGTGTTGTGCGTTGCGAATGATTTGTTGGCCTTTGCCGTCGTAACCCATGCGCCGCGTTTTTAAAATTGCAGGCAAACCGAGTTCGTGGATGGCGCGTTCTAAATCGCTTAATGAATCAACGATGCGATAGGGCGCAGTGGCCATGCCTAGCTGAGCAAATAATTGTTTTTCGCTGTTACGATCTTGCGCAATTTCTAGCGCGTGTGCGTTAGGAAAAACCGGTACCCATTTGGCGAGTTCGCGGACGGCATCAGCCGGGACGTTTTCAAAATCGAAAGTAATAACGTCGACGGCATCTGCGAGTTCACGTAGTTTTACCGGGTCGTCATAAGCGCCGATGATTTGTTTCGCGACGCGGCCGGCGGCGGCATCGGGCGATGGATCGAGGATGATGAATTCTTGGCCCATCGGATAACCCGCCAATACCATCATCTTGGCCAGCTGGCCACCACCAATAATCCCAATGATCATGCGAGGTTATTCTGCGGCTTGCGGATCGGGCTGGGCGAGCACGCGATCAGTTTGTGTTTGGCGGAAGGTTTGCCAAGCGTCATGAATTTTTGGATATTTATTGGCCAAAATTGCTGCGGCAAATAAGGCAGCGTTTTTGGCACCGGCTTCGCCAATAGCAAAGGTTGCAACCGGTACACCGGCTGGCATTTGCACGATAGAGAGTAGTGAGTCTAAGCCGTTTAAGCTGCGTGATTTTACGGGTACGCCTAAGACGGGCAATGCGGTTTTAGCGGCGGCCATACCGGGTAAATGCGCTGCGCCGCCCGCGCCAGCAATAATCACTTCTAGGCCGCGACTCGCCGCTTGTTCGGCATAACTAAAGAGTAAATCCGGCGTGCGATGCGCAGACACGACGCGCGTTTCATAGCTAATGCCTAATTCTTCGAGTAACTCAGCGCTGTGTTGCATGGTGTCCCAGTCCGACTGTGAACCCATGATGATGCCTACCAATACTGTCATATAAAACCATGCCCTAGGCTGTGGTGCTAAACGTCATTGTGGCGGGAAGGCGAGGCCTGAGCCTTGGCAAACCTGCCGGGAAAGCCGTCGATAATAGAAGAATGCGCGGTGTTGTTCTAGCGGTATAAGACTTTTTTAATGCTTGATTAGCGAGAGGTTTAGCGGTGGCTTTAGCCACCATTTATTAAATACTGTAAGTCCGCTAAACGACCTTGCCGATGCCACTGACGTTTGCCCTGCGCATTCGCCGGGCCTAGCCAATTTAGCCAGCGCTGCAATGAAACGGGCGTATTGGCGCCCGTTTGAATCGACAGCTGCGCATTGTATTGACCATCGGCGTTCAGTTGTAATTTACCAGCAGCGGGTACGGCGCTGTCTTCTAAGCTATTTAATGCAAACGTGCAGTTATTGGGTTGGGCACTGCTGAAATCAATTTGATAATGCCCAAACATTTGCGGCTCAGGATGGGATAAACCGGCGTGTTGCCAAAAAATTTGGCCTTGGCAATCAAGTTGTGACTCACCTTTGCGAGCGTGTGGCTGCCAATAAATATTTTCAACATGCGCTTCGATATTGCCCGCCAGCGCTAATGGAATTTGCAACGCTAAACTCAGCCAATCGCCATTCGTTTGCAAATGCAAATCCTGAAATTGAATCGCGCCATTCCATAATGAATATTGTAATTGGGTTTTCACATGGAGCGTTTGCGAACTTTTTTCGCCCAACTCAAGGTTCGTCTTAATTTTTCCGCGTAATAAAGACCATGCGGAAGTGCGCCAGCTTAAATAATTAAAATGACCGGCGGGCGTTAAAACAGACGTCGCATAACCTGACCACACGCTCCCCGTCACTTGCTGAATTTTTATATTACTATTTTTGTTCAGTTGGTCGACGACTAATTGTGCGGGAAAGAAAATTAGCAAAGCAGCTAGATAAACTAATAATCCTAAGCCGATAAAAATAATAACGAGATGAATTTTTCGCATCGCGGGTTTTCCTTAGCGAGCAAGATTGATGCGTGCTTCGACGCGGCCTGGTTCAGGCAAGGGTTTGATAAAAGCGCTTTTTACTACAATATGGTCTTGTTGTTTTAAAACACCCAAGGCTCGGACCATTTGATCAAACGGAACATTGTTTAACCAGATGCGCGCGCCATTTTCACCATCTGCTTCAATTTTTTGCAATGCAGGTTTTAGTTGTTGTTGCGTCAGCTGTTGATCCACTGAGCTCATTAAAGAACGATTGCGATATTGCGCTTCGCTGTTTAATTGTTGCACTTGACTGGCGGCGCGTTGCATCCATGCGATGTCTTGTTTTAGTTTAGTGGTTTGCGCACGCAAATCGCTAATGCCCGTGATTAAAGGATCAATGATAATTAAATAAATAAAAATCACCAAGGCAATCGGCACGCCGATAGTGAGCATACGTTGTTCGCGTGCTTCTAGACCATTAAACCAATCTAGAACGTTTTGTTTTAGTTGCGAAAAAATAATCATGAGTGGTGAATCCGTAAAGTGACGGAAATTTTATTGGCGTTGTTACTGACGGTGCCCATGTCCGTTTTTAATGAGTAGCGTTCATTGAGTGTTTGACGTAACTCTTCAACGGCTTGTAAGTCATTAGCGGATACCGATAAATCAAGTTGTTCACCGCTAAATTCAATCGTGTCGATGACTATTTTTTGCCGAATCTGCGGGTTGCTTTGTAAGGCTACACTTAGCGGTTTTAATAAACTTAAAAATACACTGCTCGCTGAACCGCCTAACTCTTTAAGTTTTTGTTCCATTCGAAAGCGGGGATTGATCGGATTGCTGCCGGGGAAAGTAGTAATAAAAATATCGGAGATCTCGGCTTCTAGTTTATCGCGTTCGTGATTTAACAAAGTATATTCAATTACTAAACTGACAAACATCAACGCAATCCAGCTTGCCGCAAGTATCAATGGGAGTTTCCAAGCGCGCGGATTTTTCGAATGATTTTTTTGCGCTGCAAAGTCACCTTGCAATAAATTGAATGCAGTAGGTGTATAGGTGCTCGCCCATAATATCCATGGATCCGTCGGTGTTGCATGTAATTCTAGTGCGGGCAGACCTTCAATGGCTGGCCACGCACTGTTGCTGTTGCCCCAACAGTGAATTGAGGCGGGCGTGCCGTATTGAGTTTGTAATGCGCTAAGGGTTAATGCGAGATTGTCGGGTGTGGTGGCTAAGCCTTCATGTAAACCTGTGCGAATTAATATGCGTTGCTCTTCTTGCCAAACGCTCCATTGATTTTCAGTCCAAGGTAGACATAACACGTCGGGTAGCAATGCTTGTAAATTAATTTTCTGGGTTTGCCAGCTGCTTATTATGTGTTGCAAAGTATCGCGGCGCATAATCGCAACCGGAACAAAAGTGTTAAAGCCGGGGCCGTTTGCTTCGATACGTTCGCGACCTAACGCAAAATGTAATTCCTCGACATCTTCTGCTACTTGATCTTCTAGCGCATACGGAATAGCGAGTCTTAGTTTGCGTTGTTGACGACCAGGCAGCATCGCTGTTTGTAGCAGTAATTGTTCGCAAGGCACAATACCAATCATGCGATGTTGTTTGGCTAGATTCGCTAATGTATCTATGGACGCTGCTTGATGAGGTAGTGGTGTTGCACTAACCATGATCCATTTATACGTACTCTGCGCAGGCTCGGTTAACAGCACATCCGTCGGTGCCGATGCCGGTGCCGATGCCGGTGTCGATGCCGGTGTCGATGCGGGTACCGGTGTTACTTGGAATAAAATATTTTCCATTATTTTTCGCCGTTAGTCAGGGCTCAGATTGCGTGAAATCACGCGCAACTGGCCATTATTGTTGCGGTGTAATACCGATTTTAACAGGGCTTTGCCACCGGCAAAACGCGTTTGCGCCGTTAATAAAAAATATTCTGAATTAACCGATAAACCTTGCTCGCTACTGATGGTGCGCGCTTCGGTCAAGAATTCACTGACGCTTTTAAAATGTTCACGTGATTCGGCGCTGATTTGTTCAGGATTTTTTGGTAACTGACGGGTGAGTGATTGGCTATCCGCCGCGCTGGCACCTAACGCTTCTATGACACTGGCAGAGGCGGTATTGATATTAATGCTAGTAGCGGTGGGTAAGGCGCTTAAGTGTTCGGCTAATAATTTAAAATTAGCAACATTAAAACCTTTGACTAAACGTAATTCGCTGACGTCACTGAAAAAACGATTAGCGCTTAAGTAACTCGTTTCTAAGCCTAAGTAGAAATCATCTTCTGCGCCGTAAGGACCGTTTTGAATCCCATCAGTATCCAGCCAATCAACCACAGCAAAAACATTATTAGGGTCCATATCGAACTGTTCGAGCAATGCTTGGAAACGCAATAAAGCAATGGGATCTGCTTGGTTGCTAACGAGCAGTGTATTGAGATTAAAGCGACCTTGTAGATCTTCTAACTTACCAGTGACTTCACCATTTTCAATCGGCATGACGGGTGACAACGTCGCCCAATCTTCTTCCAAATGATCTACTTCATTATTTTTGCGATCATCATTTAATACGCTAATAGCAAATGCTTCGACCGCTAATGCGTATTGATAAGCTTGCTCGTTATGAATCAAGGTGGCGGTACGACGAACTTCTAGTTGTTGTTGGTAGGCGAGTGTCATCGCAACAATAACGAGCAATGCCATAATTAATAATGCGGTGAGTAAAGCAATGCCGCGTTGAGAGTGTTGGTGTGATTTCATGATTACTGCACCAAACTAATTAAACGAGTGACCGCAATATTATTTTTAAATGTTAATGTTATTTCAATGGCTAATGGCAAAGGTTCACTGTCTCCCGTTGGATTCGCCGAGTATATAGTAGGTGGCCAAGCATCTTGCCATTCTTGTTGAGCATTCAAATAACTTACTTGGAAATTTTCGACATCATCAAGCAGCGGGGTTTTGCGCGCATTGGCATTAACGCCGATATCGGTATGTGTCCACGTTTCGCGTAATAAGGTATTACCATCTAATCGGTATTGCACTCGTTGTAGATCACTGCGTAATTGTTCAGCGGGATTACTCCAGCCGGTATGTGTTAACACCACGCCTTTTTCACTAATCAGCGAAGCGACGGCGGCTTTAATGCCACTATAATCGCTGCGCACCGGTCGATGAATTGTTTGGCGTGCATCTTTTTCAAATAGGCTGATAGCAAATTGTAATTTATGAAATTGTTCGCCTTTCAATAATATGTGCTGTGCGGCTTTTTGACTATTGCTAACACCGGTATAAGCGAGGTACGCCAAAATCGCAAAAATAGTAATCGCGACTAATAGTTCCATTAAAGTAAACCCACGTTGCGCGCGCGGATAGTTCATGGCAGGTTGTTAGTCGGGTTAGCGGTTTGCAACAATTGCGGATTAATTAAATAACCAATCAATTGCACCGACGAGTCTGCTTCTTTTCCGGCATATACTTTAATAGTGACTTGCCGCATGTTGGGATTAGGCGTGGTAATAACAGTTTCTTCTTGACGCCATTCTCTGCCGCTAAACGTCAGTGTGGTCGGCGCTGAATCTTCGGCGGTATCCCAATAGTGCTGCGCATGTAATTCATTCATACGATTGCTGGCAATCCAACTCGCGCTGCTTTTTTGCACTAAACGTCTGCTCGTAGCAGCGGCTTGCGTAATGCAATGAATCACCGTGCCTAATGCAATGCCCACGATGAGTAATGCAACTAATACTTCCATCAAAGTGAAGCCGCTGTGCTTAGAAAAAATGTTGATGCGTGATGCGTTCATGGTGTCTGTTCTGGCCAACTAATTTCGCCAATAGTGTTAACTTGCATAACCCGATATTCGGGTCGATCTAATAAACGAAAAGTAAGATCAAAGGGAGAGATTTCGCCGCTGGCGAGAAAAAATATTTGCGGTGTCGCAGGAGCGTCGTTATCCATGATCACGTTTATGTCATCCAGTTTTAATTGTAGATATAAAATGCCTGGTAATTGACGCGGTCGATAAATATCTTTAGCGGTAATCGCATGCCACTGACCCGCCTCAAATTCAAAAAAACGATAATCGCGTTTGCCTATACTCATGCCCATATTGCGACCGTATAAGACACTGTCTTCATGTGCGGTGCGAATTAAAGCCGCAAGCCGCCGACTTTGTTCTTTTAAGTCATGTGCGCCGCGATCAAGCATAGTCAGCGAAATAAAAGTGGCGACAATGCCGATCAGTGTAATGACCACCAATATTTCAATTAGCGTAAAGCCGCGCGAAATATTGCCTATACGAAAACCGTGATCAACATTGGAATCAAAACGGCGCGTTGCCGTCATATCATTTATCCAAATCCCAGCTACCAATATCAGCATCCATACCTTCGCCGCCGGGACGAACATCCGCACCATAGGTGAAGATGTCGACATCGCCGTGTTCACCGGGTTGTAGATAAAGATATTCATTTTTCCATGGATCTTTAGGCACTTTTTCTAAATAACCACCTTCATTCCAATTAGCCGCTTCGGGGCCCGTGGTCGGTTTAGTGACTAGAGCTTGAATACCTTGATCGGTGTTGGGGTAGCGATAATTATCTAAACGATATTGTTCTAATGCTTGTTTAATCGTTTGCATATCTACTTTGGCTTTGGTGAGACGCGCTTGATCAGGCCGATTCATTAATTTGGGCACAACCACTGCAGCCATTAAACCAATGATCATTACTACCACCATGATTTCAATTAAGGTAAAGCCCGCATCAAGGCGGCGAGGGGTCTGGTATTTAAAAAATGACACCGAATAATCTCCATTGTGGTTGAATACGCGAACTGAACAGTTTAATCAGCATCGCAGCGTTTATTTAAGTTGCTATCTTAACCTATCTACGTCAAACGAGTGATCTGCCGCATGTCAAAAGCACATTTACAAATAAGCGCATTGTGTCTTCTGACGTTGCTATTGGGTATTGGTTTCCAATGGCACGATCTTGAGTTTTGGTGCTGGTCTAGACCGGCCATTATAGACGGTGAATATTGGCGTTTGTTGACAGGCCACTTTGTACATTTGGGTTGGCGGCATGCTCTATTAAATAGTATCGCCTTGGTCTTGATCACCTGCTTATGGATTCAGGACGTGCCCAATCCTAAAGCATCCATTTGGTTCGCGAGTTTAGTGTTTTGTATGTTGATAGTTTCACTGGGTATGTGGTGGTGGCTGCCGCATTTGCAGTGGTATGTGGGTTTATCCGGCGCCTTGCATGGTTTATTAATCAGCGGAGTTTTACTCAGCATTCGCCAGCGGCCTTATGCGAATAGCTTTTTGTTAGTCGGCGTGCTGGCTAAATTAGTTTATGAGCATCAACAAGGCGCGATGTCAGCAACCAGTGCATGGATTGGCGGAGCGATAATTACTGAAGCGCATTTGTACGGTGCTATCGGCGGGTTGCTATTTTTTGTGCTGTTATGGTTATATCGTTTAGTGCTGCGTTATTGAACCGTTTATTGTAGCTTTTATTGGACTAGCGAATTCATATCCAGAATCGGTAACAACACGGCTAATACAATAAACAGTACGACTAAACCCATGCTGAGTATCATCAGCGGTTCAAACAATCCGACAAAAATATTAACCATCGATTTGGTTTCGCGTTCTTGATAATCCGCCGCCTTAGCGAGTAACTGTTCTAATTGACCGCTGGCTTCGCCACTGGCGATCATGTGCATCGTCATCGGTGGAAATAAATTAGTTTTGTCTAAAGCGCGCGCAATGCTGCCACCTTCACGTACTTTCACTGCGGTTTGTTCAATCGCTTCACGCATCGGCAAATTACGAATAGTCGACGCGGCAATTTGTAAACTTTGTAAAATCGGCACACCACTGGATGACAACATACTTAAGGTGCGCGCAAAACGCGCAGCATTTAAACCGCGAATCAATTTTCCTATAAAAGGTAAACGCAACAATAGGTGATGCCATTTGCGGCGATTAGCTTCGACTTTAAGTAGCGAATAAATAGTCATGCTGCCGACAAATAATAAGATAACGCCTAACCACCAATAATTGCGCAACACGCTGCTGCTGAATAATAAGATTTGCGTCATGATGGGTAAGTCCATGTCTTGTTGTTCAAACACTTCAACAATTTGTGGCACAACCCCAGCGACTAGAAAAATAATCACACCGATAGCGACTAAACAAATTAATACCGGATACATTAATTTAACGCCAATATCTTGTACTAAGGCCAAACGTGCTTCGGTGTATTCGGCTAAGCGTTCTAATACCGTATCCAAATGACCGGATTGTTCACCCGCCATGATGCTGGAACGATACAAGTCAGGAAAAATGCCGGGATAATCATTTAAAGCATTCGCAAAACTATGGCCTTCCAGAATGCGGGCACGAACACTGAGCAATACACTTTTGCTACGATTTTTTTCTGTTTGCCGCGCAATCACGCCCAGCGCTTCTTCTAATGGTGTACCTGAACGACACAACGTTGCGAGTTGACGCGTGATCAGTGCTAATTCCGCCGTGCTCATGCTTTGACGATTAAATAAACCACTGCCGCTGCGCGCGGTATCAGCTTTATTGTTTTTGCGGGTTTCGTTAACCGAGATCGGTGTTAAATTACGTTCGCGCAATAAAAAGCGCACTGTGCGTGCGCTATCGCCTTCGAGCACGCCGTGTTGTTGGCGACCTTCAGCATTTAATGCAATATATTCAAACGCGGGCATGATTACTCGTTGTTATCGTCTTTGGTGACGCGCAACACTTCTTCTATAGAAGTGAGCCCCGCCATTACTTTAGCAATCCCATCTTGTCGAATGCTGGGCGTGCGAGTGCGCGCATGTTTTTCTAATTTGTGTTCACCAGCGCCTTCATGAATCATATGTTGCAAGGTGTTGTCGATTAAAACTAATTCATGAATACCCATGCGTCCGCTATAGCCGCTATTGCTGCAATGCTGACAACCTTGGGCACTAAAAATAGTTAAAGCATGGTCTGAGTTTATACCGAGCAAAATACGTTCTGCTTCTGTCGGTGTATGCGCTTGTTTGCAATGCACGCATAAAGTACGGACTAAACGTTGAGCGAGTACGCCAATGAGCGTTGATGATAATAAAAAAGGTTCTACGCCCATATCACGTAAACGCGTCACTGCACCCACTGCGGTGTTAGTGTGCAAGGTCGAAAATACCATGTGTCCAGTTAAGCTGGCTTGCACAGAAATTTCGGCGGTTTCCAAATCGCGAATTTCGCCCACCATCACTACATCAGGATCTTGGCGCAAAATCGCACGCAAGCCACGCGCAAAGGTAAGATCCACTTTAGTATTCACTTGCGTTTGACCAATACCATCTAAGTAATATTCGATAGGATCTTCAACCGTTAAAATATTACGAGTTAAATCATTTAATTGAGTTAATGCTGAATAAAGCGTTGTCGTTTTTCCTGAACCCGTAGGGCCGGTGACTAAGAAAATGCCGTGGGGTTTATGAATGATTTGTTGAATGCGTTCTAAGGTTTCTGCGGCCATGCCGAGATCAATCAGATTTAAACGTCCCGCTTGTTTGTCCAGTAAACGCATCACCACACGTTCACCATAACCAGATGGCAGTGTTGAGACACGCACATCAACTGCGCGCCCACCGACTTTTAAAGATATGCGACCATCTTGCGGCAAACGTTTTTCAGCGATATCGAGTTTAGCCATAATTTTAACGCGTGAAATAATCAACGGCGCTAAGCTGCGGGGTGGTTCTAAAATTTCACGCAACACGCCGTCAATGCGCATGCGTACCAATAAACGAGTTTCAAAGGTTTCGATATGAATATCAGACGCATTTTCTTTAATAGCCTGTGATAACAAGGCATTTAATAAACGAATGATGGGCGCATCATCTTGCGATTCTAATAAATCTTCGGGTTCTGATAAGGTCTCGGCGATTTGTGCGAGATCCATTTCATCGCCCATATCATCAAGACTGGCTTGCGCACCTTCTTTGCCGCGATCGTAACGTTGTGCTAAGAGTTGATCAAAATTGTTTGCTGCGGCTTCGAAAATCAAAGGTTCGCCGATAAAGCGATTTAATTCCGCCATTAGCGCCGGCGTAGGAATTTTTTTGTATAACACGCGTACGCCATTAGGAAGTCGTTCATCAATCAGTATGCCGTGGCGTTTTGCGAAACTATAAGCGGGGCGTTTAATCGCGATGATGGCTGGAACATCGACGGCCGCGTTCACATCTAGATTTTTTTTACTGTCGCCATCGATCAATGGATTCATCGCGCTCATGGTGTTGTAGCAGTATTACTGTTGCTGGAGGTGGAAATAGCAGGCGTCTTACTGTTAGTTAGTGTATTTGTTTCTACACTCGCTTCGGAGGGAGTAAATTCAAACGCTTGCTCGGCAGCGGCAATGGCTTCGGCTTCTGTCATTGTCTTTTTTGTATCGGTGCTATCAGTCGTCGGCGAAATATTTTCACTGTTTGCCGGTGTTGATGCCGGTGCTGGAGCAGGCGCGACAAGTGTTGTTGTCGAAGCTGGAACAGCTTCACCTGTTACAACCACCTGAGTTGATGTAGATGTTGAAACTGCTTCGCCTGTTACAGCAGGAGGTGTTGTGTTGTTGGTTCCGCTGGTTTCATTGGCGGGAACCACAGTGGATGTGGGTGTAACTGGTGTAATAGCAGGAGTTGCCTGTGGCATTACCACTGGCGCTGCAATCGGTGTTGTTGCTGGCGGCATTGGTGTAAATAACGTATCAATCGGCGGTAATTTTGCAGCGCTATCACGTAATAAACCACGCTTACCAATTTTGGCTTGATCTTGACGTTCTTTAAAAGCACTATATTTTTTCTGGGTGAAATAATTAGCACGGACGCTATCGCTTAAAATGACTGGCCGAATAAATACCATTAGGTTGCGTTTTACTTTTTGTGTTTTGGTGTAACGAAATAAATGACCAATGATGGGAATGCTGCCGAGCAAAGGAACTTTTTGTACACTGTCGGTGAACTGATCTTCAATTAAGCCGCCCAGTACTAACATTTGACCATCATCGACGAGTACTTCGGTTTTAATAGAGCGTTTATTCGTAACGATATCGCTGGCGCCGCTGCTAGAGCTCGCAATGTTTGATACTTCTTGTGAAATATTTAATTTAACACTGGTGCCTTCATTAATTTGCGGTTTTACTTTTAAGGTTAAGCCGACATCTTGACGTTGAATAGTTTGGAAAGGATTGGTAGAACCGTTGTTTGCGCCAGTGTTGGAGTAACTACCGGTTACAAACGGCACGTTCTGGCCAAAAACAATTTCTGCTTCCACATTATCTAAAGTAACTAAGGTAGGCGTTGATAAAATATTAGTGGCGGCATCACCTTGTAAAGCGCGCAACACCAAGGCAAATTGATTTGCGACATCGGTGCGACCAATAGCGAGATTCAAACCGTCTTTTACAATCGGTGTGTCGGTGACCCAACTGCTAATGTCATTTGATTCTCTAAATAACACACCGCCGACTGGCCCGCGACCATCTTCTGAACCATTCACTAATAACTGCGAACCTAATTCAGTGGCTAAATCGGTTGACACTTCAGCGATGATGGCTTCGATTAATACTTGCGCACGCGGGATGTCGAGTTGTTTGATGACTGAATCAAATTGGCGAATTAATGAAGCAGGCGCAGTGATAATTAAAGCGTTGTTGGTGATATCGGCTTGAATGTCGACATCGCTTTTGTTGCCGGCGGCAGGCGCGGTTTTGCCATCACTGGTTTTGGCTGATACACCTTGTAAAATAGTTGTAAGCTCTTTGGCATCTGCGTATTTCAAAAAGAATACGCGGGTATTGCCGGTTGACGTTAATGGCGCATCTAATTCCGAAATTAATTTAGAAATACGTTTACGTGAACCGGAGTCGCCGGTTAATAAAATGCTATTGGTGCGTTCGTCTGCAATAAAACTGGTTTGCACTGATTCGGGCGCTGCTTTTTGATCTTTTTGCGCTAATGAATTTAATATGCGTACAATTTCACCCGCTGCTGCATTTTCAACGCGAATGATTTCAACATCAGCATTGCTCACTTGATCGATCTGGCGAATGATATGCAAAATGCGATTAATGTTAGATGCTTGATCTGAAATGACTAATACATTGGTAGGCGCGTACGCTGCGAGATGACCTTGATTGGGAATCAGCGGACGTAAAATCGGAATTAATTGATTGGCCGAAATATTTTGTACCTGTAATACACGAGTGACTAATTGATCGGAGTCACGATATTGATTGCCATCGACCGTGGGAATAGCGCCTTGCTTAGCAATGGCATCTGGAACAATTTTGATTAAGCCTTTTTTGCTGGGAATGGCAGCGAAGCCATGAACTTGCAGAATAGATAAAAACACTTCGTATAACTCATCTTTTTGCATGGGCTTGGATGAGACGACGGTGATTTTGGCTTTAACACGCGGATCGATAATAAAATTCTTGCCGGTAATTTCAGAAACCGTGTTGATCAACACACGAATATCCGCATCGCTTAAATTTAAAGTGGCACCGCCGCCGCTACTAGCATCGTTCGAGGTTTTGTTGCCGAGATTATTCCGATTGTTGATTTGGCTGGGTACGAAACGACTGTTGTTATTGCCGTTTGAATTGGCGCTGGAATTGGTGCTCATGCTATCAGGCATACCGTTCATGGCAGGTGTAGGCATATACGGTTGTTGCATATCCGGCGGCGTTTCCGTTGACGGCGGATTGCTGCCATAAGGTACTTCTTCTGTGTTGGGTTGTGCAATCGCCGTGAAGCCTGTTGCAAAAATGGTCAGCCCACAAAGGGTGCTAAGCAGAAGTTTTTTTGTGACTATGCGCATGAGTACCAAATCGTTTTATAGTAAAAGAAAAATGAGCCGAAGTTTAATTACATCGCCATGCAGTTTTATGACGAAGTGATTTTTCTCGGCAATTAATTATCAGCAGGAATCTCTTTTTTTAGCTCTTGTGTTTGACCGTCGCGTTCTACCGTTAGGCTAATATTCGGGTCTTTCATCATCGCACGTAAAGCGCGATAGCGATTTTGTTCGTTATCTAATTGAATTCCATTAACCGCCGTGACCACATCACCCGCTTGTACGCCCATTTCTTTTAACACCGGATCATCTTTTTTAGGATTCACTTGATAACCACGGACGCGTTCATTTTCTTTGAAAGCGGTAATGTCAACGTATTCACCGATCGCAGCCGGGTTGGCCATAAATTCGCGGCGATAGTTTTTCACTGAGGCTTCAAAACGGCCTATTCCGCGCGGCAAAGCAGTGGGATCAGGTTTGTAAACTTGATTGGCATTCGCCGTATCGTTGGAGTTTTCTGCAAAACTCAGCAAAGGACTTTCTTTGGGCATGAGCAACGTTTCCAGACCGCGGCCACTTTCCAGGACGACGCGATCGGGGAACACGGCTTTTAAAGTAGCGTTGCCGGGAACCACTTGACCCATTCCATATACTTGTTCGATTCCGCCGCCGCTCGCGATTAACGCCCAACCACTGTCTTCGCCAAATGCAAACACGCCGCGCAGTTCTAAATTCATTTGGGTTTCGGGAGCGCCACTTAAATCACCTGCAAGCCACGCACTTTCACCAAACAAATGTTGTTCGGCAATGTTGTTGGCATCCTGCATAGCGGTTTCTTTATTTTGTACCGGGAAATTTTGGTCGGTGATAACGGGTTCAGCAGCAGCGTTGCCAAACCAGTGCCAAGTGAGTAGGGCGGTATGGCTGGCAATGCCCATAATCAATAGTCCACTCACTATCCAAGGGGCTATGCGTTGGCAGCGTTCCGATCGTATCCATGTGAGCAGTTTATTCATGCCGCGCAGCTTATCAAAAAATCCATCTGAGGGCTGTTAGAGAGTATCAATTGATAGAGGTTCCGGCCAAGGTTTGTTTATTGTGGTCGGTGCCTTGCCACCGTCCCAAAAGCGATGCGTGAATGTGCCGCTGCGTCGGGAAAGTATCGATCTGGATTATTGTGGTAAAGATCTTTCAGCAAAATAAAATTTTATAAAATCACTGACTTAATAATAGCGAGTGTTGCCTTGTTAACCAGGCAAGGTCGTCCAGGGTATCAACGTCTCGTTTTGTTGTCAGGCACTGGCAGCCAATATTGGCTGTATGCAGTTGGTTAATGGTTAAGCGCAGCAAGTTCGGTTGACTCCATGGCATCTCGTTAAACAGTGCAGTAAAAGTTTTTTGCAGTTTCGCGGGGTCGGTGCGTTGGAGGCCTATCAATACATATCCGCCGTCTTCAGCAGGACCTAATACTACGGGCGTTTTATGGTTCAGGCTTTGTTGTGCTTCGACTAGATATTGGTGATCAATCGCGGGGCAATCGCTGCCAATGATGATGACTTGTTCTGCTTGTTTAAAGGCGGTGGCAAATGCATGTTGCATGCGCGCACCCAAATCTTCACCTATTTGTTGATGTAAGGATACGTTGAATTGTTGTTGATAAGTCGCAAATAGTGGGTGTTGTGTATCGGGCGCGCACCAAAGTTGTTTGCGCCATGTGAGAGTTTTAACTTGTTCTAAGGTGTGGGCAAGTAATTTTATATGCAGTTCAGCCGCTGCTGCCGCGCTTAATGCAGGGATTAAACGCGTTTTTACCTGGCCGGGTATAGGGGCTTTAGTAAAGATCAATAATTGTGTGGAATTATTTTCTGGCATTCGATTTAAGTATTACGATAATACTGACGAACTAATTTTTCGGAAGATACGCCGCAAAAATAAGCTAGCCGTAAATACCACATGCGGCATACGGTTCTGATGATGCCATGGGTTTCCCAATAGCGGCTATCGCTAATGACAGTGTCGCGTAAACATAAGGGTTTATTGTGTTGCCGCAATGTGCGACTTAAAGCAATATCCTCCATGAGCGGAAGTGCAGGGTAAGCACCGCTACGAAAAAATAATTCACGTGTTACAAAAATAGCTTGATCGCCGGTGGCAATGCCTGTCAGTCGAGAGCGCGAATTGATCATTCGCTCGATAATGCGAAATAAAAAATGTTGTCCGCTTAAGCGGATGTCAAAACGCCCCCAGCTTAGAGATTGTTCGTGCTGCTGAAGTATAGCGAGTGCGTTCGTAGGCAATTGTGTATCGGCATGTAAAAATAATAAAACATCACCCGTAGCAATGGCAGCGCCGGCGTTCATTTGTTGTGCGCGTCCGCGTGCGCTGCTGATTGTATAATCGCATAAGGACTGCGCAAGCATGAGCGTGTTGTCGTTGCTGCCGCCATCAACCAGAATAATTTCAGCATATGTGCCACGTAATGTTTGCAGTGATTGAAGCGTGTGTTGAATGCGCGCGGCTTCATTGAGTGTGGGAATGATGATCGATAATTTCATAGCATTAAAGTGCGCCGCCGCAACTGCTACCTTGACCCGCAGTACAGCCATAACAATGATCGGCAATTGCAATCGGTGTGTCGTTTAGATTGTGATCGAGTAATTCTCGAATGTGGGTTCGAAGTTTATTGCTTGCTCCTAAGCCTATGCCGAGCATTTGGTTAAAATCGCAATCGTAAACATAACCTTGGTAGTCAATGCTGATTAACGAACGACACATTAGATTATCTAAGTTGCTGGCTTGATAAGCATTTTTTAGCAGTGTCATGTATTCTTCAAATTTACCTTGTGTTACTAAAGTACTGCCAAATCGTGCAATGGGCATATTGGTTAAGGCAAATAGATGATTAAAATGAATGTTGTAACGAGCTTGAAGTTCGCGTTTGTAATCTATTTCTAGATTTTCTTGTGCGGATGGTAGGTAAGCGCCGATAGGATTGTAAACTAAATTTAAAGTTAGACTGCTATTGAGCATGCCGTAACCTAATTTGTTGAGCAAATGTAAAGCCTCTACACTTTTTTGAAATACGCCATCGCCACGCTGTTCATCGACATTGCTTTCTAGATAACAAGGTAATGAAGCAACAATTTCAACTTTCTGCTGCGCAAGAAAAGCAGCGGTATCGCTTTGATCCGGTTCTAATAGAACAGTGAGATTGCAACGATCAATGACATGCACATTGCGTGTGCGTGCAGCGCTGACTAGTTCACGAAATTGTGGATGTAATTCGGGTGCGCCGCCAGTGATGTCTAAGGTGGTAATGTTGTGTTGTTCGATAAACCTTAGCACGGTATTAATGGTGTCGCTGTCCATGGCTTCGGTGCGTGTGGGGCCAGCATTTACATGACAATGAAAACACGCTTGATTGCAACGATAACCAAGATTGACTTGTAAGGTCTGTAACGATTGCCGACGGATCTTAGGAAAATCAGTTGCTTGTAATAAAGGCAGCATGGCGCGCATGATGTTCTCTTTTAGGTAATGTGAGTATTGATAAAATAATTTCGCGTATTAGTATTTACGTTGAGTGTTTGGAATTGGATCTGGCATGCGTCCGCCAAGGTAATAACAATAATGCTAGCAGGCTTAAGTTGTGTGGATATTGGGTCAGGCCAATGTCAATATCGGCAGGCGCTTGTTGCGCAGTAGCACGGTAACTCTTAAACAACCGATCCCAGCCGCTGAGTATCGTGCCGTAATTGCTGTTAGTTTCATGCACAATTTGTGAATGATGGATGCGATGTAAATCAGGCGTAATCACTATTCGTCGTAAGCCGGCATCCAGTTTAGAATTTAAACGGAGATTGGCGTGCACGAAGAGGGCAAATGCATTGAGCAAGATTCCATAGGCTAAAACGCCGACAACATTAAGTCCTAATAAAACGATGACGACCGATTGCAGCAAAATCGACAATCCTATTTCAAGTGGATGAAAGCGGCCGCCGGTAGTGAGATCGAGATCAATGTCGCTGTGATGAATTTGGTGGAGTTGCCACAACAGTGGCCAGCTGTGCATGAGTCGGTGCTGAGCATAAATAAGCAGATCCAATATTATCAAGGTGATCAAGGTTTTGACCAACACGGGCAAGCTGATCAGATTGAATAGTCCCCATTGATGTTGAGTAGCCCATAAAGCACTGCTTAATGTTGCCACGACGGTCAACGCGCGCAGCAGGATGCTATTTAATAACAATAAACCGAGATTGTTGAACCAGCGTGCTCCGTATCTGAAGGATGCGGCCACCGTTTTGCGACGCTGCGGCCAGTACCGTTCTAAAATCAACAGTAGACTGAAAACACCGCTGAAACATATTAAGCGTATCCATGCATCGGCTGACATAAGTAAGCTCTTCTATATATAAGGTATAGGCCGACTCTAACACCGACCAAGCGGGCGAGCCAAGGCACAATCTCGCCGATCTGGGGAGATACAGGTTTAGATTTTATTGTGATGGGCTTTAAGCTTAGGGTAACGGTCTTGCGGACACAGGTTAATCGAAGAAAAAGAACATTTGATTTATTTCGTGTGTACTTAAAAGCAGCTGTTCTCAACGATTGAGAACAGCTTAGGTAATTTATTCCGTCGCGAGCTGTGCGTAGAACAAACGCAAATCAGTTAATTGTTTTTGTACCGCTTCACTATCTTCGGCGGTTTGCATTAATTGTTTATTTTCATTAATGCGCCGTACGATATCTCTTTCTAAGTCTGCAAACCAGCGGCTTTCTCGAGCAGTGGTTAATTCTTGTGCTTCTTGGCTATCCCAAAGACGTTTAAAATATCCCATGTCACTATTAGTCCATTCGGGCTTTTGAATTAATTTTTGGGCTTCTACGGCTAAATCAATTTTCTGCGTATTTTGTGTTTGTTCATTTGATTTTTTATTGTCGCCCGTAAAATATATTCCGACGATGCCTACTAATACAATCGCCGCTATTGCCATGACAATTGTTTTTAGAGAACGCCCTTTAAGAAGATTGCCGCCAGCATTTTTCGGTGCATCTACTTTTACAGAGGGCACACCAATCGCGGCAATTTCATCTGGTAAATCGGGCAACGCTTTATCAAAATCTAAAGCGCTTAATTGTCTTGTGCGAAGTTTACGATAATTTTCGCGATCAACTTTACCGCTGGCGTAAGCGATAGCGAGTTTGCGTAAGTTAGATTCAGGAAGACCTGCTCTGCTCATGAAATTATTCCTTTAGTTAAGTTCGCGGATTAAGCGAAAGCCAGTTAATGCATTTGGGCCACTATAATTGCGACTCAACTGTGTATTGCAATTAGACATGGTGTCTTGGTAATGCCCGCCTAAAGTTTGCCAGCTGTTACCACTACCCGCTAATTCTTGCGCATTGCCAACATAATTAACAACACCCCAACGATTAGCTTTGCCGAAGCTGGTATTGAGTAAGGCTGGGCGTTTGATAAGTTGCTTGCCTGCGCGCAGTTTGCAATTATAGTCGCTATTGGCTTCGCGCCCGCCCGCATTAGCAGCGTGTTGCCATTCGCTCACTGTCGGCAGACGATAAGTAAATCCAGTTTCTTCCGATAACCAGTTTGCGTAAGCCTGAGCGATTTGGGGCGTGACTTGCGTTGCAGGTTGCGTGGCATTATCGCCGACTTTACATTGTCCGGACGCTTCGCAAAACAAATCGAGTTCCGCGTTGGAGATTTCATATTTACTCATGGCATAGGCGGGTTGGCCTATAGCAAAGGGAGGGATTACCACGAGTTGTAATGCACGTGTGTTGTTCGATAATAGATCATAACAACCGGCGCGATCATCTTGACCATAACTCATCATTCTATCGCTGCATAAACGTGCGCCAGCGGCAATTTTTTGCATGAAGGTATCAATGCGTTTTTTCAAATCTTTAAATTCTGTGTGATCTTTCCACATATCAACCGCATTATTAATTGCAACACTGGCTCTTGCATAATCAAAATTTTGTAAAGCACGGCGCGCTTCTTGTGCGCTTGCTTGCGCTTGAGTAGTTTTTTGTTGCAATAAAGTTTTGAGTTGCATGATATCAGGATGTCTAGGTTCTTTGACTTCTGCTTGTCGTAACAAACTTTTGGCTTCTGTAATGAATCCATTTTCAGCTTTATTAATACCGTCGGCGGCAAAAATAGAAGGTTTAGGTAATGGTGGCAGAACCACTTTTTGGAGCGCCTTGTTTTCGGGCCATAACTGTAAGCCTTGTTGACGTAATGCATGCGCTGCACGCAGGTTCGTGGCTTCGAGTGTTTTTATGCGGCGCGCTAAGCGTTCACTAAACTCTTGATTCAATGCGTCGATGCGCTCGGGTGTAGTACGCGTTAAAAAGGCAATCTTTTCACGAATAGTATCTAAGGTAAGGATGCTGGCCGTGTCAAACAAATCAGTTAAGTCGGCGATAATCAGTTGAGCTTTTAAATTAGCTTTGGCGGTCTTTAATGCAGCATTGTCAGGAAACGTAGCTAAACCACGCGTCAGTATAGATTCCGCTTCATTAATTCTTTTCTCGTTAATCGCGCGATTTGCTGTGATGAGGAAGACGTTAATTAACGCTTGAGGCGCAGCCTCGGTTAAAAATTTGTCGTTCTGCGGTAGTTCTTTTTTTAATTGTTGATAAGTCGTTAATGCTTTATCAATTTTTTCGGCCTCTGCTTGGATTAATAAGCTTTGTTTGGCAGCGGCTATTTTGGCTAAGCGTTCGCGATTAGCGAGTTCGGCTTGGTAGGCTATTTGGATTTGGCGAATATCTTCATCGGCTTTTTGCAAACTGTTTTGTGCCGTTAAAAATAATGTGCCAGAACGTAAAATTTCATGAGCTAAGAAATGGCGATGTTGATTGGTTATTTTTTTAGCGATTGTTATATAAGTAGCAGCGATATCCGCATTGATTTTTTGAATGGCGGCTGATTGAAAGGGCAGTGTGGCAGTGAGTTGGTGATGCGCAACCACGATTTTTTGATGCCAGCTATAATCTTTAATGTCTGCAAATGCTAACTGTTTATATAGCTGTGTTTGTAAACTGTTGGCAAGCGGATTGTCGCTGCTGCCGGCTTGTGTGAGCTGTTGTCTGTGTGCATTTAAAAATAGGGGAGATAATAATAAAGCGTTATCGTTGAATAATTTTTCGGCAGATGACCAGTTTTTCTGTTTAATAAATTCATTAAGTGTGGTTTTAAATACAGGTTCTATTTGCGCGTCAATGCGCGCTAATAAATCGTGTTGTGGCGCAAGCTGGCGTAATGCGAACACGGCGTCGGCGAGGGCTTGCGCAGTTTTTAAAGTAGAAAAAGTGGCGAGTTGCGGCTGTAAAGTTTTTTCTAAATCAACAATGTTGTTGGCGACAGTATTTTTGCGAGTTTCGATATTGGTTTGGTCGGCAAGATTTTGTAAGCGACCGTTATTAGGAAAATACTTTAAGCCCATTTGTAATAAGTTATTAGCGCGCTCCGGTAAGTTGGCGGCCAGTGTTTGTTCAGTGGCTTTTGCATACGCTAAGCTTATGCGCTCGTCATTACGCAATGGATGCTGCGGTGCAATCTGTTGCAGCATGTCCAGAATCTTGGGAATATTGTCGGCATTGGTATCGGGCAAGAGTTGTATTTGATTTAAGGCACGATCTAGACGTTCACTTAATTCGTGGAGCAGTAGATTTTTACTCGTGGTTAAAGAACTTTGCTGCGAAGCAATCACGGAAGAATCAGCATATAACCGATTCGCTTGCGCCAGCAATTTTTCAGCGGTGGGATAATCATACTTGTTATTAAGCGGATCAACGGCATTATCAATGCGTGTTTCAAAATAACGCATGATGCTATCGCGACTGGTTTGAGCAATCGCTAATTGGGATTTGCCGCTGGGCATAGCTAACAATTCATTTAACGCTTTTTGGACGGTAAGATCGTCTTCTGCTTGTAAAGCCATAAGGAGCTGATTGTCGAGATAGTTGTTAACAGTCAGTGAACCGACCCAACCCAGCAAGATAATAATTAATGCAGCAGCAGCGGCAATAGGCATGATGAACGAGGGGTGCGGACGTATACCTTCAATAAATTCATCAATACTTTGAATGCGGTCTTGACGATTAATCGCTACCGCGCGCAGCAAGGTTTTCTTTTGGCGAGAGGTCAGTTTTTTGTTTTCAATCCGGAATGGTTTGAGATTTTTTTCTTTAGCTTTAGGCGCCGATAATTTTCCGTAGGGATGTTTACCGGTTAATAATTCATAACTCGTACAGCCTAGTGCATAAACATCATCGCTAGGATGTGGGTTTTGACCTTCAAACATTTCTTGAGTGGCATACGCAGGCGTTAATGCGCCCAGTTGACCTGGGTCAAAAACGGTTTGTTCGCCTTCAGCATTGCGCGTAGTCGAGGCGCGTGCGATACCGAAGTCGATAACTTTGATGTGATCGTCTTTCGTTAAAAATACATTGCCGGGTTTGAAGTCCGAGTGAATTAAACTATTTTGATGCGCATAAGCGAGTGCATTTGACATGCCTTCAATTAACGGAAAGGCTTCTGTAAAACTTAAGCCATCCACGGGTAACTGTTTAATATAGTCTTTAAGTTCGGTGCCTTCTAATAACTCCATGGTCATATAAATCGTATCGTCTTCGCGATCGAAATCGTAAACCGTACCGATATTGGGATGCGCTAAACGTTGCGCTTTACTCGCTTCGCGCTGCAAAGAAATAAAAGCATTTTGATGCGAACGAAAAGCTCGTGATAAAACTTTAATCGCAACATACGGATTGCGATCGTGAGCTTCTACTTTAAGTAAATCTTTGGCTTTGTAAACGACACCCATGCCGCCTTCACCGATCGATCGAATTAATACAAAACGATCTTTAAGTGTCGAACCGGGTCCTACCATGCCGCGTTCAAGATTAACGCTATGGCGTCTTAAATTGGTATCGGAAATCAACGTCGTTGGATCGCCTGCTTTAACGCTGCCACTGTCGGTAAGCTGGGAGTTGGGTTGTGTTTGTGTATGGGTGGCGCGTTCGCGGGTAATCGTATTTAAATCAAAATGCGTCGAGTCGCCGCCAAATAAAGTTTTTAATTGGTCAGGGTTATTGTTAAGTAGCAGTGCTTTGAGATTTTCCGGCTGTTCTAATAAGCGTGTAATGTCGTCATCATTAGCTACTTCTCGGCGCTGAATGGTGTTTTCTAATGCGCGTGTGAAACATTCAAACGCAGCATCCGGCAAGGGATGTTGTTGATGATAAGACTGAACATACGCAAGATAAGCTTCTGCTTGTTCGGGATGACGGTTTAACCAACCAGTGACAGTGATCTCGGCTTCTTCAAGGGCTAGTTCACCATCTAGAACGGCATCAAGTAATTGGTTTAATTCTTTGATGTTTACAGACGCCGCCATGCTGTATTAAATCCTTAAGACTTGCTAGACGTGGTTAGTGGAAAAGCTTCCACCACAATAATAGTTACGTTGTCGTTGGCGCTTTTTGATAAGGCCATTTCGATTAAACCTTCCGCTGCTTTAAACGGAATTTTATCCAGCTGTTCTGCAATCTCAGCCATCGTGACATCTTTAAATAAGCCATCGGAACAAAGCAAAAATTTATCACCCGCTTGGTATTCTAAATATTCTACATCGAGATATAAATGATCATGCACGCCGATGGCGCGGGTGATGATGTTAGCGTTAGGATGATTTTGTGCTTGACTCGGTGTCATCGCACCTTTATCAACACTTTCTTGAACAAAACTATGATCGTGTGACACTTGCAAGAGATTGCCTTTGCGATATAAATAGATACGACTATCGCCAGCCCACAAGAGAAACACGTATTGTTGTCGCGCGTGCATCAAGACAATGGTGCTGCCCATGACTTTGCTGGGATTACCGTCTAAATGTTCGCGTAATTTGGTGTTAACTTTTAAAGCACGATCTTCAAGATCGTCCATGGTTTGCGCCAAGGTGCGTAGCGGTTCGAAATCGCTATACGCATGCACCACTGCTTGGCTGGCTAGGTCACCGCGCGCATGTCCGCCCATGCCATCCGCTACGACCCAGAGATTTTTTTCGGGCATTGCAAGATAAGAATCTTCATTGTGTTTACGCACTGCGCCCACGGTAGTAAGACCGCAAGAACGCCATTCAACTAACGGCTGTGTAGCCCCCATAATGCCTTCCAATTGCTTGTTCTGAAAGATTAAATATTGCCACAGACCCACATGAATTGTCTGACAAATTTGCCGGCTTTCCGCTAAGCGTTCGGATTAGGCGCTGTTCGGTCGCTCTGCTAGAATTCGCGGCTCCTTGACCTGCCTGCATTGAAGAATCATGACTGTTATTAAAACTCGCTTTGCCCCTAGTCCTACTGGCTTCTTACATATTGGCGGCGCACGCACAGCATTGTTTTCGTGGTTATATGCGCGCAAATCTGCGGGACAGTTTGTGTTGCGTATTGAAGATACCGACCAAGAACGTTCTACTCAAGCATCGGTTGACGCTATTTTAGAAGGCATGCAGTGGTTGAATTTAGCGGCTGATGAAGGTCCGTATTATCAAACTCAGCGCTTTGATCGTTATCACGAAATTAACGCGCAGCTGCTCCACCAAAACCACGCTTATCATTGTTATTGTTCCAAAGAACGCCTAGAAACATTGCGCACCGAACAAATGGCGAATAAACAAAAACCGCGTTATGACGGTTTATGTCGTGATCGCACCGACGTGCCGGCGGGTATTGCACCGGTGATTCGATTTCGAAATCCGCAAAGCGGCGAGGTCGTCGTTAATGACTTGATTCGCGGTGAAGTTATTTTCGGCAATGATGAGTTAGATGATTTGATTATTGCGCGCAGTGATGGCACGCCCACATATAACCTCACCGTGGTGGTCGACGATATGGACATGGGCATCACCCATGTGATTCGGGGTGACGATCATTTGAACAACACACCGCGCCAAATGAATATTCTGCGCGCGTTGGGCGCAACGCTGCCGGCTTATGCACATTTACCGATGATTCTAGGCGCCGATGGTAGTCGCTTATCGAAACGTCACGGCGCCGTCAGTGTGATGCAATATGAGCAAGACGGTTATTTGCCCGAAGCCTTGTTGAATTATTTAGTGCGCTTAGGTTGGTCACACGGCGATCAAGAAGTGTTTTCGATTGATGAAATGATCGCTTTATTTGATGTCACGCATGTCAATAAAGCCGCGGCCGCGTTTAATCCAGAAAAATTATTGTGGTTGAATCAGCATTATTTAAAAACCTTGCCGGCGGAAGATATTGCGCAACGTTTAGCGCTGTATCTGCAACGCATAGACGTTAATACCGCGAGCGGCCCGGCCGTAGTTGATGTGGTCTTAGCTTTGCGTGAACGCAGTAAAACTTTGGTTGAGATGGCCGCTAGCGCCCGTTATTTTTATCAAGACTTTAGCGATTATGAAGAGGCGGCTGCCAAGCATTTAAACGCAGCAGCGCTTGAACCATTGCGCGCTATTCGGAACGCCTTGGCTGAATTATCCACGGGCGATGCATGGCAAAAAGAATCTATTCATGTCGCCATTCAGCAAACCGCCGAAAAACTCCAAGTGGGGATGGGCAAAGTCGCACAACCTTTGCGTGCGGCCGTAACCGGGCAGGGAGCGTCGCCATCCATTGATTTGACCTTATACTTAATAGGCGCGCCACACAGCTTGGCACGTCTAGATCGGACGATTGCTACGCTACAGCAGGCTTGACAGTACGCAGTAGCTTGCGTAAATTGCGCCCTCCTTGATGCCCGACCCATTTGCGAAGGCACACGGTGTTATACCGGGGCTATAGCTCAGCTGGGAGAGCGCTTGCATGGCATGCAAGAGGTCGTCGGTTCGATCCCGACTAGCTCCACCAGTTTTAAGAGATCGACAAAGTTAAGATGCAAGACGATTTAAATTAAGTGCAATTTGATTTCAGCCAGCTTGAAATCAGTTCGTGAAGTTTTTGTCCCCTTCGTCTAGAGGCCTAGGACACTGCCCTTTCACGGCGGCAACAGGGGTTCGAATCCCCTAGGGGACGCCAAACACAAAAAGCCCGTTCACAAGACGGGCTTTTTTTATGTTTGCGTGCAAACTCGCTATCCTTCATCCACTGTCTAACTTCGATATACTTCCCGCATCTTTTAAATCAATCGCAGCAATGCAAAGGTCGGCAGCGGCATGTACGCAGTGATCGCGATTTGTTTCGGTGCAAGCGTCGGCGCTTTATTGCGTTGGCAATTAGCAGAGCACTTCAATGTTTATTTTGCGGCGGTGCCGCTAGGCACATTGCTGGCTAATTTTTTAGGCGCTTACATTATTGGTATCGCGTTGGCTTTTTTTCTGCAATATCCCGCCTTGTCACCGCAATGGAAATTATTAATCATCACCGGCTTTTTAGGTGGCCTCACCACGTTTTCGACTTTTTCCGCCGAAGTCGTTAACTTGTTGCAACAAAGTCGTTGGTTGTGGGCATTAGGCTTATCGTTTACGCATGTTATAGGTTCGCTTTGTTTAACCGTGCTAGGCATGTTGACGTTTACCACTATAAAAACCATGTTGAAATAAAAAGTGAATTACATTCAAACAAGCCAAGATTTTTAGGAGTTATATACAGTGAAAAAAATATCTTACGTATTGCTGCTGTTGATAGTGAGTTACTCGCATCTGCTGCAAGCCGAAGAGTTAGCGAAAGTAACAGGCGAATTCCAACAAGGCGGTTTATTAATAGGCCAAACCACCGCAGGCACCAAAGTTAATTTTAATGGTGAACCCGTATTAGTATCAGACAGCGGTTATTTTGTAGTGGGTTTAGCGCGCAAAGCGCCTAACAAAATGCGCATCATGCTTGAATCGCAGCAAGGCAAAAAACAAATCTTAGAAGAAGCGATTAAACAACGCAGCTATAGCATTGCACGCGTCAATGGCGTGGCCGATAACAAAGTGAATTTAACCGCAGCCGATGCCGCGCGTAATACACAAGAACGTTCACTCATATTAGCGGCGCGTGCGAAAGTGCGAAACAGCACCGAGTTTTTAACTGGATTTATTTGGCCAGTCAAAGGTCGCTTAAGTGGTGAATATGGTTCGCAACGCGTCATTAACGGCGAAGCGCGCAGTCCGCATTTCGGTGTAGATGTGGCGATGCCCGAAGGCACCGCCATTGTTGCACCCGCTGATGGTGTTGTGACCTTGGTGCATCCGAATATGTTTTTTACCGGCCAAACATTAATGCTCGATCATGGTTTAGCCGTTACCAGTATCTATGCACACTTAAGTAAAATTGTAGTCGCCGAAGGTGACGTCGTAAAACAAGGCCAAAAAATTGGCGAAATAGGCATGACCGGACGCGCAACCGGCCCGCATTTACATTGGGGCGTGTATTGGGGTGATACGGGTTTAGATCCGATGTTACTAACAGGGCCGATGAATCCGGTTAACAAACCCGTTGCGCATTAATGGCGCATGCCGATTCCGTAATCCCTTAAACATTCATAGCTTGGCATTTTTTACCATTTTGGGTCTTGGGTAAAACGTGCCACTAGTTATTATCGGTTTACAACTTTTTGGAGAAACCGCGAAGCGGTTTCTCCTTAACTCAGCGTTATGTGCTAAATCTGCATCGAGGCTTCAATGATTACTGGTAGTTGCCTTTGCGGCAAAGTGAAATATGAAATCACTGGCAAGGTTGGTGATATTGTTCATTGTCACTGCCAAACATGCAGAAAGGCACATGGGGCAGCTTTCTCAAGTGTGGCAGCGATAAGTGATGATGATTTTAAGTTGTCAGGCGAGCACGAGCTAAGCTACTTCGAGTCATCTAAGGGCAAAAAGCGGTATTTTTGCTCGAATTGCGGTACTCAGATATACGCCAAGAAAGAAAACACTCAGCACGTAATTCTGCGTCTAGGGTCACTTAATGACGATCCGTTGTCACATGAAAAGTCGCATATATGGATTTCACAAAAAGCTAGTTGGTACGCAATTAATCTAGATTTGCCACAATATTCCGAATTTGAATGACAAGGAATTTAAGGGGTCGGAATTAAAATTTAAGAAATGTAGGGCGGAATAAGCGCAGCGTGAAATACCCGTAGGGTACATTGCGCCGTATGTTTTGATTGCATTCAAAAGCGAAACGCTGGTGATTTTTTATAAAAACACCATGGATTATTATTTTAATGTACTAGCCTATAAAAATTATACAATGCAATGCGCGACTATTTCTTTCTAAATAAAACAGGAGCTTTAAGCCCCTGTTTTATTTTGCGGATATGAAATTAAAAAAACTAAACAGCGCTGAGCTGTGGATGTGCACGATCAGTGTGACTGATTAATTTATTAAGCGCGTTGATGTAGGCAAGTGCGGATGCGACGACGATGTCGGTGTCGGCGCCTTGACCGTTAACGACACGACCTTCTTGTTTAAGCCGCACGCTAACTTCGCCTTGTGCGTCGGTGCCGCCGGTGATGCTGTTCACTGAATATAATTCTAATGTTGCATCGACTTGTGCAATATTTTGAATTGCTTTAAATGTTGCATCGACTTGACCATCACCTTGTGCTTGGCTTTTGTGTTCTACACCGCGCACTTTAAGTGTAATTTCCGCTTGCGGCGTTTCGCCGGTTTCGGAACGTACTTTTAAGGTAATCAATTGAATCACGTCATTGTCGGCGATGTTGGCGCTTTCAGATATTAATGCGATTAAATCTTCGTCATAGATTTCATGTTTTTTATCCGCTAATTCTTTGAAGCGCCGAAACGCATCATTGCTTGCTTCATCTGATTCGAAATCAATACCAAGTTCTTTTAAGCGCGTGCGAAAGGCATTGCGACCTGAGTGTTTGCCCATGACTAAACGATTGCTGCTCCAGCCGACGTCTTCTGCTCGCATGATTTCGTAAGTCTCGCGATTTTTGATGACGCCGTCTTGATGAATGCCGGATTCATGTGCGAATGCATTGGCGCCGACAATGGCTTTATTAGGTTGCACGGCAAATCCTGTGATCGATGCAACAAGTCGTGAGCAAGTCATGATTTGAGTTGCATCTACGACGCTATCACAACCAAAAAGATCGGGACGTGTGCGTACAGCCATGACAATTTCTTCAAGTGCGGCGTTGCCAGCGCGCTCACCTAAACCATTGATAGTGCATTCAACTTGGCGTGCGCCGGCATTGACTGCGGCTAATGAATTGGCAACGGCTAAACCTAAATCATTATGACAATGCGTGGAAAAAATCGCTTTGTCAGAATTAGGCACGCGTTCAATTAAGCTGCGAATTAAAAAACCATATTGTTCCGGCATCGCGTAACCGACGGTATCGGGAATGTTGATGGTGGTTGCGCCGGCGCTGATGGCGGCTTCGACGATACGACACAAAAAATCAATTTCCGAGCGACCGGCATCTTCGGTAGAAAATTCTACGTTGTCGGTATATTGACGAGCACGTTTAATTGCACGTACGGCTGCCGCAAGAACTTCATCGGGTTGCATCTGAAGTTTTTTCATCATGTGAATCGGTGAGGTTGCGATGAAGGTATGAATACGCGCAGAGTTTGCGGGTTTCAACGCTTCACCGGCGCGATCAATGTCTTTATCGGTGGCGCGCGCTAAGCCGCAGACGGTGCTGTCTTTGATAATGCTCGCGATGGCATGCACCGCTTCAAAGTCACCATCGCTTGCAATCGGAAAGCCGGCTTCAATAACATCAACATGCATTTTTTCAAGTGCGCGTGCGATGCGAAGTTTTTCATCTTTAGTCATGGACGCGCCCGGGCTTTGTTCACCGTCGCGCAAAGTGGTATCGAAAATAAATAAGCGTTGCTTGCTCATGGTCTAGCTCCAAATGAGGTGCTGCGCGAAGTCTGTCTATTAATGCAATCGGCGCGGCATTTTAACGAAAATGTCTAATAAAAAAATACGGAGTGCGTAAAGCCTCGCCAGGCGTGATTAATGTGCCCAGCAGGGCAGCAGGCGCAGTGCGCTGAGCAGCGTACGGCCTAAAAGAGTGGTGCAGATGTTGGAAAGTGTGTTCATGTCACGCGACTATAGCCGAATTTTGCTTCAAGTCAATTGGCGGCCAGTGGTTTATCTGTATAGGGGTACAAGAAGCTTCAATCCGCGTTATTATCCGTCCAATCTAATCTAGGAATAGACGTAATGAGTTCTCTTACTAATCTGTTAAACCTGAACCGTGAATGGTCGGAAAGCGTGCACGCCGCTGAGCCGGATTTTTTTGAAAAATTGCGTCAGCAGCAACGGCCTAAATATTTATGGGTGGGTTGTTCGGACAGTCGAGTGCCGGCTAATCAAATTGTGGGGTTGTTACCCGGTGAATTATTTGTGCATCGCAATGTTGCTAATTTAGTTATTCACACCGATTTAAATTGTTTGTCGGTGTTGCAATACGCGGTGGATGTATTGCAAGTCGAACACGTGATCGTGTGTGGTCATTATGGTTGTGGCGGTGTTGAAGCAGCATTAACGCGCAAACCTTTTGGTTTGATTGATAATTGGCTGCGTCATATTCAGGATTTATTAATTGCGTATAAACCACAAATGGATGCGGTGTCTGCTGAAGATCAGTTAGATAGATTGTGTGAATTAAATGTAGTTTCTCAAGCGGCCAATATTTGTCGTACGACTATTGTGCAAAGTGCGTGGCAACGTGGCCAACAAATTTCCGTGCATGCGTGGGTGTATCGTTTAACTGATGGTTTGTTGCATGACTTGGATTTTTGTGTCGATGCAGAAAACGATACTGAAAAAAGTTATGAAGCGGCCGCTGCTAAATTATTTGCTGCACCTTCTTCGAGATAGGCGCAAATATAAATCAGTAATTGTTATTGCTACGATTGATAAACTTGGATTTTGTGGGATAGTATTTTTCTAGAAGACACGTAATGAAGGGAATCGTAAATGGGCATTAAATATCGTTTGGAATATCCAATTTTGCATTGGATCGTGGAAGGCGACGTGGATTATCAGGCTGGTGCTGAAATCGTGCAGCAATCATTTATTGATGCGCAGCGCACCGGTTTACTGGGTTGGCATATTCTGGCTGATTTGAATGAATCCAAAGAAAACAAAAGTGAGCAAGAGTTACGTGATATTGCTTATTTGGTTAGCACGCACAAAGGTTTGTTAAGTGGCAAATTAGCGATTGTGGTAAAAACGTCATTGGTGTTTGGTACGTCACGCATGTTTGGTGTGTTTATGGAAGACTTTGGCGTAGAGGTAAACATTTTCCGGTGTTCCGTATTAGAAGCAGAACGTTGGTTAAGCGGTGCTGAGAATAAATCGGCGTAATTTCCAAATAGAAATCTAAAAATCTGAATTGCAAAATATTAAAACTCTATTCTGCAATTCATTATGTTGAAAGCACTAGCAGTCACAAATCCTTAATCTGTCCATCTCGGTAATCCAATCCGCTGCGCCAAACGTGTGCCGGCGGCTTCAGCATCTGCAATAATTTTTTCTTCGCCTTCAAACTTACCGTTTACTAATACCGCCTGACCATCAATAAACACATGTTCTGCACGTGCACTGCCGTGCACTAACGCATTGGCTACATTGTAAATGGGCCAGCCGGCATCGAAGATTGCAAAATCTGCGGCTTTGCCAATTTCTAAGCTGCCAATTTCTTTACTTAATTGCAACGCACGTGCGCCTTCAATCGTTAACCAATCCAATGCCTTAGGCGCCGTTAAGCTGGCGCGTTCGCCGCGAATTTCGCCGTATAAATCACAGGCGGTTGCAGCAGAACGCAAAAGGTCTAAATGGTTAGACGCATTTTGTGTATCAGTGCCAATCGCAACATGTGGCAAGTCGGGATGTTTGCCCACTTTAGTAATGCCGGTGCATAAACGTAAAGAACACACCGGACAATACGCAACCGTTGCGTTAGTTTTTTTCAACACATCGACTTCTGCATGACTTAGATGAATGCCGTGCGCAATAATGGCGCGCTCATCTAATATACCCAGTTTGTCGAAATGCACTAATGGGTCATGTCCACTTTGCGCGCGATAGTGATCACCATCATCACTCATCGCTGACATATGAAACGTCCAATGCACATCATGTTGTTGTGCAAGCGCATGCGCTTTTTTATATAACTCATCGGAACAGCCGTTGTGGCCAATGATGTTAGGCCATACACGAATGCGGCCATTTTTTGATTTGAGTTTAAGCGCTTCTTCTAGTGCAGCAATCGCAGCAGGCGTATCACTTGGGCCAAATGGAATCGGCCACATATCAGATACCCATGCGCCGATGGCGCCTTTTAATGGTAAATCATCCAATGCGTTTAACACCGCCGCAGGAAAACGACAAATGCCCGGTTCAATAAAAGCGGTGGTACCGTGTTTAAGCATTTGTAAAACGACAAAACGTGCGGCCGCTTGTTCGTCTTCCGGTTCGGAAACTGCGTGCGGCGGCATTACCCATTTTGGAAAATGATCAGCGATTGGACTGCTGCCCGGTTCAATGCCGGGAAATAATGCAGGGCCGGTCATATGAATATGCGCATTAATCAAACCGGGTGTGATCACGCGGCGTTTTGCTGACAAAATATTATTAGCAGTCCACTCACGCGTGATGTGTTGCGTTTCACCAATGGCGGCGATGCGGCCTTGCACAATCGCGATTGCACCATCATGCAAAATTGTGCGCTGTGAATTTTGGGTAAGAATGATTGCATCGCGAATTAAATAATCAGCTTGTTGCGCCATGGAATAAAAATCTCCGGTAAAAATTTTGTTATAAATCTAGTTACAAATTTAGTGATGAAATATTAATTTACTCGCTTAGCCACGCGCGTAATCTTGCCAATGCGTAAGTAAATGTTCGCTAGAGCGCAACGCTAAAGCATGCAAAGTAAAAGTAGGGCTAAAACCACTACCCGCTGGTAATAAACCAGCGCCGGATATTATCAGGTTGGGAATATCGTGTGCGCGACCATAACTATCGCATACCGAGTCACGCGGATTTTTACCCATGATAGTGCCGCCGCAAATATGGCCACTGACCGGTCGACCATTCCATATTTCTTTAGCGCCAGCGGCACGCATCACGCTAGTGCCTTCTTTGACAAGATGTTCGTACATTTGCAAAGCGCGTGGCGAAAAAGTATGTTCAAGGCGCGCTAATGGCAAACCATTCGCATCAGTTTTTTCGCTTAAGCTAATGCGATTAGTTTTTGTTGCTGGTGAGCCACCAAAACCTGCCATCGTTGCAATATGACTACTGGCGTGTTGCATAAATTCATGCAAGCGACGACCGAATAAATCTACGCGTGTATTAGCTACACCTAATAAATCATTGGGCTTCATAGAAGGCGCGATCTGCCATTGATAATTACCGAGCAGATGGGCGCGATCTTTTTCTTTATACATGCTGCGATGCATCAGTTGCCCCGCATTCACGCCCATATGCGCTTCGGTATTTTCGGCAAATAAACCATATATAGGTGCAAGCACATCGATTTCTAGTTCTTGACCGACGAGACCGCTGCGATTTGCTAAACCATTCGGAAATTGTGCAGTGCGTGAATTTAATAATAAACGGGGCGTTTGAATAAATGAGCTGGCGAGAATTACGACATCGGCAAGTTGTATTTTGCGTTCGCCGTTTTCAATATATTCCACGCCACTCGCTATTTTTTTATTCATTAAAATGCGCGTGACGGTGCAATTGCTGCGGAAAATGGCGCCGTGTTTTTGTGCTAAGGGTAAATAACTTACTAAAGGATTATTTAATGCACCAATCGGACAACCAGCTTCGCACCAGCCGTCATACATACAAGGAGGACGACCTTTATAAACGGTGGAATTAATAATGACCGGCAGGGGTGCCACTGATTTACCAATAGATTCAAAACCTTTTTGTAATAATTGCGCTTGGCGAAATAATTTATGGCCGGGCATGGGATAAGGTTTGCTGCTTGGCCGCCACGGTTCCGCGGTGTGATCACCGGCAATACCAACATCATCTTGAATGCGATCATAAAAAGGCCGCAAGGTGTCGTAACTAAAAGGCCAATTACGACTTTCGCCATAACGTGATTTCAATTCAAAAGTTTCTTCGGTAAAACGAGGCCAGGTGCCAAAGTGATGCAAAGCGGCGCCGCCGAGCCCAGAGCCCATGCTTAAATTATGACTGAGTGGATTTTTGCCTTCTGATAATACCGGTGCGCCACGCCACTTTAAGCGGCGCGCCCAAATTTGCGAACTATAAAGATCGGCTGTGCTCCATGCTGGTCCTGCTTCAAGCACAACGACAGTTTTGCCTTGTTGCGCTAGTTGTGCGGCATAAAAACTGCCCAAGGCACCCGCACCGATAATAACGGCATCAATTTTATGTTTGTTGAAAGCGGCTTGTGGCTCATTATTGATTTGATCCATACGTGTTATTCCTCGCCAAGTTTGCAACAATCCGTTGATATTATGATGATGTGGTCCAACAACGGCAGCTGCCTAAGACTACGGCGATTTTTAACACATGACCACCGTTTTTGGCTATTTTATTGCATCCCTGTGTTTCATGCGTTAAACACAAAACCGATATAGGATATTGATTATGCAATGGCGAAATACACCACAGTACTACGGCGCAGTCGCACAATTACTTCATTGGAGCATTGTGCTACTTATTATTAGCCAGTTTGTATTGGCGAATATCTTTGAAGGGATGCCGCTTAGTTTAGAAAAAATCAGTTGGATTGTGAAACACAAAGCGGTGGGCATGACAGTGTTAATGTTAGCGTTGATTCGGCTCGCGTGGCGATGGTCGAGCACGATACCCACATTGCCGAATACCATGAAAACGTGGGAACGTTATTTAGCGAATGGTTCGCATGTGATGTTATATGGGTTGATTTTTGCGTTGCCGATCTCCGGTTGGTTAATGTCATCCGCGGCGAATATTCCGGTGGATTATTTTGGCTGGTTTCATTTTCCTAACATTGTTGATGCTAACCAAGCTTTAGTTAAACAAACCAAGTTGTGGCATAAAATATGTGTGATCGCTTTGCAAGTCGTTGCATTTTTACATATTGCCGGTGCGCTCAAACATCATTTTGTTAGTAAAGATAATGTGCTAACGCGCATGTTGCCCAGTGTTTTATTGCGCAAATAATAACGGAGAGAATAACAATGAAAAATAGACGTGGTTTATCACGGAGCATACTCAGCATTGCCTGCTTGTATTTTATTTCGTCAGTGCACGCCACAACGCCGCCGAGCGCAAAACCTATTGCAGTAAAAAAAGCGGGGCAATGGTCAGCTGTGCCTGCGCAAAGTCAGTTGCAATTTAACTTCATACAAGCAGGTACTAGCGCGCAAGGTGTGTTTAAAAAACACACCGCCGATTTTGTTTTTTCGCCGACTGATTTAGCGAATGCGCGTATTGATGTCACGATTGATATGGCTTCAAGCAATAGCGGCGATAGCGAACGCGATGAACTGCTGCGATCTAAAGATTTGTTTGCGGTGCAGCAATATCCGCAAAGTCGTTTTGTAGCGCAAGGCTTTGAAAAAATCGGCGTGGATCAATATCGCACCCAAGCGCAACTCACCTTGCGCGGTGTTACTAAAACGTTGCCGTATACTTTTACATTGGTGATGGATCCAAAACAAGCCGATCAATTTCAATTAAAAAGTACAACAACGATTAAACGCCTTGAATTTGGTGTCGGTCAAGGCGATTGGAAAACGACTGAGTGGATTCCGAATGATGTGGTGGTGTTAGTGAATCTGCGAGCTAAACGAAATTAGTTATAAGCTTGTAGCCAAATAATCCTTTTCTTGTTTTATATCCATCGTTAGAGTGCGCGCACTTAAAGTGGGCGTGGAGTTATTGTGAAAATTAGAAGTGTTGAGTTATCTGACAGCGAGCTTAGCCAAGAACATGCAGCTTTAGGCTTGCCACCGGTTGAAGAAGTCATTGTTCATCCGGGTGAACATCCCATTTTACGCGCGGCTGTCTGGTTTACGGGCATTGCCTTGTTATTGATTACGATATTTTTATTAGCGCGTTTATTTTATCCGGGCAATACGGCTGGTGGCTGGCAAGCTGTGGAAGCCACGTTATTGGGTAAGGCATTTTGGATCGCAGTGGCGGTGGGTTTTTTTGCGCAAGTCATTGATGGTGCATTAGGTATGGCCTACGGCATTACGGCGACGACTTTTTTATTAAGCACCGGTGCAAGTCCCGCATTAGCAAGCGCCAGTGTGCATATGGCAGAAATTTTCACGACGGGTTTTTCAGGCATTGCACATGCCAAGTTAGGTAATGTGAACAAAGCTTTGTTTGGGCGTTTATTAATACCCGGTATTGTCGGGACCTTAATTGGTGTTGCGGTGGTGACGCAAGTGGATGGTAAGGTTTTAAAACCTTATATTTCGGCTTATTTATTATTGATGGGCATTTATATTTTAAGTAAAGCGTGGCGTAAGTTGCAGGTGCGTAAAGAACCGCCTAAACATGTAGCGAAGTTAGCGTTGTTTGGTGGTTTTGTGGATGCGGCGGGTGGTGGCGGTTGGGGGCCGGTAGTGACAACCACATTAATTAGTTCAGGGCATGATCCGCGTACTACGATTGGCTCGGTTAATTTTGCGGAATTTTTCTTAACCTTGACCGGCGCTGCGGCATTTGCAGCCGTGGTTGGAAGTACTGCCTGGCCATTAGTAATGGGTTTAGTGTTTGGTGGTTTGTTTGCCGCGCCGTTTGCGGCGGTGTTGTGCTCGAAAGTGAGTGCGCGCACCTTATTAATTCTGGTGGGTGTGATTATTGCGATAATTAGTACTTACAATCTTTATCGTGCTTTTGCGTAATCACTTTGCAGCATCGATATAAGTAAAACGTTGTAGGGTTTGGCCGTTGAGTTCAATGTGTTCAGTAAACATACTTAATGGCCGCACCCAATAACCACTGTCATTATAAAGCGGCTTGTAAACCACCAATAACTCGAATGTTTCAGAATGTTGGGCGACGCCAATGACTTCATAATCATTGCCTTTGTAATGTCGATACTTACCAAGTTTTAATTCGTTCATAAATAGTTCATTTAGTGTTTCAGTGTTAGGCAATACGAATTCTAACGACTTTCATGGTTTCAAATTCAAGACCGCCAATTAATTCCGTCTGCGGATAATAGGTTAAATTAACGCGCGCACCTTGCAGATTCTTGTAGCGTTTTTTGCGTTTGAATTTAAACGGCACCTGCCAATTTTCGATCATCACCGTATTCATAATCCATTCGTCTATTTCCCGTTGCACATGCGAGACTACTTTTTGGTCTGTTGAATGCGTCAGCGCGGGATTTTTGATTAGTAATTTATCAACGTCGGATTTCATCAGGAGGATCAGTCTGTCACATAGGGTGGTTAATTATCATAGCAGGCGGCTATGCAGGAATGGCTCAGATATTTCGCGTTTTCTTTTAAGAGAGTCTTGGATAGATCAAAATCAAATGGTTATACTGTGGCATCTTAGCCTAAACTTACCCTAGAACAGCCCACTTAAAGAATTGAGCCCTGTGAATTTTATAATTATCACTCCTTACTATAACGCAGGCGCCTTCATCGGTGAGGCGATTGATTCTATCAAGCAGCAGACCTATCCGCATTTCCGCTGCATTATTTTAGACGACATGTCGACTGATGATAGCGTACGAATTGTGCGCGAACATATTGGTGATGATGCGCGTTTTCAGCTGGTAGTGAATCAAGAAAAACGGTTTGCTTTAGGCAATGTTGCTCATGCTTTAGCGCTATTGCAGCCGCAACCCGATGATGTGGTCATGGTGGTCGATGGTGATGATAAATTGGCGCATGCCGGTGTGCTGGATGTAGTGAAGCGTGTTTATGAAGAAACCGGATGCTGGTTGACGCATGGCAGTTATGTTAATCAATATGGTAAACGTGACTCAATTTGTCGCCCTTACGCACAGTCCATTATTAAGCATAATACTTTTCGTGAGCATAAATGGTTAGCACAACATTTGCGGACATTTAAATATGGTTTATGGCAAAAAATAAAATCCACAGATTTCACAATTACTGAGTCAGAGTTGCGTCGTACTATTTGGCGTGCGTTGCTGAAGGGGCATTTGCGGTCTTGGTACTACTGGCGCAAAATTACACTTGAGCAGTTGTTAACTCCTTCTAAACAGTTTGTGCGGCGCTTATGTGATAAAACCGCTTCTTATTCTATGCTTGAAATGGCGGGGCCGAGAACTCAGTTTATTGAAGAAGTTTTATATAGCCATCGGGTTTATGATAAAACGCTGGATTATCGCGCGCCGCGTACAACAGCACAAATGAATCAAAAATGGTTTACGCGCTGTATCCGTGACATTGTTGTGCATAAACCAAAATATTCGCGGCTTTCGAATTTAAATACCTAGCACTTTGTTACCTATTTGCAATAATAAGCCGCTAATGCATGTCTTGCGGTTCGGTTTTATCGGCTCATTTCATCAAGATTACACTGCTGAAATCTCGTTTTAGGTTGTATTCATCGTGAATAGACACACAATAAGCCTTTGAAATCTGCGGTTTATTCCCCTACGCCTAATAAGGTAGAATACGCGGCCTAAGCTACCGCAAAGCGGGCATTCCTGAACTGTCTGGACGATAAGGACAACAGGTCGCTTTTGCTGGTTTTGTATTGAGCTTCAGTGTGTGAAGCCATTTTGGAGATTACCTAGGTCATGACAGTATCTGGCACTGCCAAAACCACGAATAAAAAATTACTTGCGTGGGTCGATGAGATCGCCGCTTTGTGCCAACCCACGAACATTCACTGGTGTGATGGTTCGCAAGCTGAATACGATCATTTATGCCAGCAAATGGTTACCGCCGGCACTTTCATCAAGCTCAATCCCGCTATTCGTCCTGATTCCTATTTATGCCGTTCCGATCCACGCGATGTTGCGCGGGTAGAAGATCGCACGTTTATTTGTTCCGTCAAACAAGAAGACGCGGGTGTTACCAATAATTGGCGTGATCCCGTCGAAATGAAAGCTGAGCTCAAACGCCTATTTAAAGGGTGTATGGCGGGTCGTACTTTATATGTAGTGCCTTTTAGCATGGGGCCGTTAGGTTCTGATATCGCGCACATTGGTGTTCAAATTACTGATTCGCCGTATGCGGTGGTCAATATGCGCACCATGACGCGCATGGGCACCCAAGTATTAGATGTATTAGCGAATGATGATTTTGTGCCTTGCTTACATTCAGTCGGCGCACCGTTAAAGCCCGGCGAAAAAGACGTTACGTGGCCGTGTAACACCGAAAAATACATTGTGCAATTCCCCGAAGAACATGCGATTTGGTCGTTCGGCTCGGGCTACGGCGGCAACGCTTTATTAGGCAAAAAATGCTTCGCCTTACGTATCGCGTCGGTATTAGCGCGTGAAGAAGGTTGGTTAGCCGAACACATGTTGATCGTAGGACTTGAATCCCCGCAAGGTGAAAAGACCTATCTCGCGGCGGCTTTTCCTAGCGCCTGTGGCAAAACGAATTTAGCCATGATTATTCCGCCTGCTGGTTTTGAAGGCTGGAAAGCGTGGACGGTGGGTGATGATATCGCTTGGATTAAACCGGGCAAAGACGGTCGTTTCTATGCGATTAATCCCGAAGCGGGTTATTTCGGTGTAGCGCCCGGCACTTCGATGAAATCGAACCCAACAGCGATGCACACCTTAGATAAGAACGTGATTTTCACCAATTGCGCGTTGACCGATGAAGGCGATATTTGGTGGGAAGGCATGACCGATGAAGCGCCCGCACATTTAATCGATTGGAAAGGCCAAGATTGGACCCCTGGTTGTGGTCGTCCCGCCGCGCATCCGAACGCGCGTTTCACCGCGCCCGTTGAAAACTGCCCAAGCTCAGATCCTGCGTGGAATGATCCTAAAGGCGTGCCGATTAGCGCGTTTATTTTCGGTGGCCGTTTAAGCAAAACCTTCCCGTTAATTTATCAAGCTTTTGATTGGGATCACGGTGTCTACTTAGCCGCGACCATGGGTTCAGAAGCAACCGCAGCAGCAGATAATCAAGCCGCGATTCGCCGCGATCCAATGGCGATGTTGCCGTTCTGTGGTTACAACATGGGTGACTACTGGCAACATTGGTTAAACATGGGCAAACAATCTAAAACCTTACCGCCCATTTTTCGCGTTAACTGGTTCCGCAAAGACGAGCATGGCAAATTCATCTGGCCTGGTTTTGGCCAAAACATGCGCGTATTAAAATGGGTTGTTGATCGCGTACATAATCGCGTTGAAGCTGTCGAAAGCCCGTTTGGTTTAATGCCGCGTTATCAAGATATCAATTGGCAAGGTTTAGATTTCAGCCAAGCCAAATTCAGCAAACTGATGGAAATTAATCGCCAAGAAGGTATCGCTGAAGCTGACGATCAAAAACTTTGGTTTAATAAAATTGGCTCGCATCTGCCGAAAGCCATGGAGCAACAACGTGAAGCCTTTAAATCACGCATGCAAAATGCACCTGCGGTGTGGGATTTGGCGAGTTAGTGATTTGAGTTTGATGTGTTAACAAAAAAAGCGACTCGATGTCGCTTTTTTTGTGCTTGCTATTATGAATTGTAATATGGGTGATCGCGATAACCTCATGTTGAGGTAGAGCGTCAATAAGCGCTCTGCATTACGCCTAATGTTTTTAGTTTAATTAAAAGCTAAAGTGTTTCGCTCGTCGCTATGCGACTACAGCGAGTAACTTTTTGTCGTAACAAAAAGTCACCAAAAAATACTCCCCTGATGTCTCGCTGCGCGTAAACCACACGCGCAGTTCCTTCGTGTTTGATCTGTTGTTGCGGGTCGCCACGACGCGACATCCCTGTCGCGGCGTGACTAAAACAAACATCCTGTTTGTTTTTCCCGACAACAGCTCAAACACTCGGCGAGCCATAGAGGCATGTGCTTTGTTCGGCTTTTGAAGTGAATTAATTCATAGAAGCGTTTTCAGTTATGAGAAATGCTAAACGAAGCAACCATGCCCGTTATGGTGTGCCGAGAAGTATTTAAGGGATAGCGACACATGAACATGGATGTTCATGTGAGCCGATCGCAACAGGATGTTGCGTGGAGGCGACGCGTTAGCCCTTAAACACTGCGAGGGAATACTTGAATGGAATCGTATTCCATTCAAGTGCACAACATCCGGGCGAGTACTTTTTGGTGACTTTTTGTTACGACAAAAAGTCACTCGCTGTAGTCGCGTAGCGACGAGCGAAACACTTTTATTTGTTATAAATAATTTATGGGAAATCCCCTTGATTTTGCCGAATGTATTCGGTTTCATTCGGGCTATATCCGATATATAAATTATCGCTCGCTAATAACGCTTAAGCTTTGGTGTCTGCTTCAAATAAACCGCGTAATTCCGCCGCGGCTTCTTTGGTAGAGGCGATAAGTTTTGTTTGATCGTCATGAATGGCGAGTTGTTTGTCTAATAATTTCTGATCGAATTCGCGGAAGTATTCCACAGCATCGCTTGCTTGGCTGAACGTTAATCCTAAATTCTGCAAGACTTCACCTGTCATATCTAAGCTAGATAGCAACGTTTCACGAATCACATAATCGACGCCAATGGTCATTAATCTTAATGCGTGTTGCCGATTTCGTGCTCGGGCTAGAATTTTTAATTGTGGAAAAGTTTGCGCGCTAATTGCGCGCAGCGCTTTTGTTGATAGCTCGCGAATGTTATGTTAGCGATCTTACCGATTGAGAGGATGGTTGTGATTACTTTACAGAATATTTTTCTGCAATACGCCAGTAATGCAGGTCAGGTAAATGCGTTGCGTGATGTAAGTTTAAACGTAGCCGCCGGCGAATCGGTTGCTATCGTAGGGCCGTCCGGTTCAGGCAAAACCAGTTTGTTAACTTTGATGGGTGGTTTGGAAAAACCCACGGCAGGGGATATCACAGTCGATGGCGTGAATATCTCTGCTTTATCAGAAGATGCTTTAGCGCAATTTCGGCGTGGCCGCATTGGGATTGTTTTTCAATCCTTTCATTTGATTCCTACTATGACCGCTTTAGAAAATGTCGCGGTGTCATTGGAGTTGATGGGCGATGCAAATGCTTTTGAAAAAGCTCAACAAGAATTGTACAAGGTCGGTTTGGCGCAACGCATCACCCATTATCCTGCGCAATTATCCGGCGGCGAACAACAACGTGTAGCTTTAGCGCGCGCGCTGGTTGCCGCGCCGCGCGTAATATTAGCCGATGAACCGACCGGCAATTTAGATAGTGAAACGGGACGACAAGTAACTGATATGTTGTTCGCATTACAACGCGAACGGCAAGCAACTTTAATCCTTGTTACCCATGATGAAGTGTTAGCTGCACGTTGTGATCGTACTTTGCGTTTAAAAGATGGACAGCTGAGTTAATGAAAATTCCCTTGTTCAATTCTTGGTTTAATAACTTAAGTTTACGTTTGGCATGGCGTGAATTACGCGGTGGACTCAGTGGATTTTATATTTTTTTATTAGCACTAGGTTTGGGTGTGTTTGGCATTGCCGCCGTTAGCGCAGTAACCACCGCCATTCAACAAGCTTTGCAAGAACAAGGTGTGGAATTATTAGGTGGTGATTTAGAAATACGTCGCGGCGGTGGTGATCTTGAACCGGCGGTGCAAGATTATTTACGCGCACATGGCCGCGTGGCAAAAGTCGAAGAATTATTAACCTTGCTGCAATATCCTGCGAAAACACAAATGCACTTAGTCGAAGTGCGCGCGGTTGATACTACGTATCCATTAGTAGGAAAGGTTCAATTTGTTGAACCTGTAAATTTAGTAGACGTATTAAGTTTTCGTCAGAATTATTGGGGTGCCGCGCTAGATCAATCATTGGTGGATCAATGGCAGTTAAAAATTGGCGATCAACTACGCATTGGTAATACGCTGGTAGTGTATCGTGCAACCTTGCTGCGTGAACCTGATCGCGCTTATGAAGGCATCAAATTTGCGCCGCGCGTGTTGGTGTTGCGTGAAGTCGCGACAGTAGCAGGCTTAACAATCACGGGCAGTTTAGTACGGCATCGTTATCGCGTCGTGTTGCCAGAAAAAATTTCAATAGATGAGTGGCAACAGTCTTTTGCAAAACAATTTAATGTGTCTGATTACCACATTCGAACGCGTGATGATCCTTCGCCTGGATTTCGTAATTTTATTGAACGCATTCAAGTGTTTTTAAGCTTGGTGGGTTTAACTGCGTTGTTAACCGGCGGGATTGGCATCGCTAACGCCATGCGCGCTTATTTAGAAAAACAACGCGCCACTATTGCCACTTTTAAATGTTTAGGTGCGAGCGGCGCTACTGTATTGCGGATTTATTTGTGGCAAATTTTATTGTTGTCGAGTTTAGCTATTATTGTTGCGGTGATCTTAGGCGGCACTGTGCCGTATCTGATTAAAGACATGGTGAATGGCGCGTTGCCATTACCGGACGTTATTCACTGGCCTGTTAAAACCAGTTTATACTCCGCGCTGATTGGATATTGGGTGGTTTTATTATTTTCTTTAAATGCCTTAGGCGCTGCGCAAGCAACGTCGCCTGCTACTTTGTTTCGAGTGTATGCGCAAGTGGATAGCAGCATTGCGCCGCGCCGTTATCAATTTTATACGGCTTTGTTGGCGGTTGGCTTAGTGGCGTTTATTTTTCTCACTACCGATTCGTGGCGTTTGATTTTAGGTTTTGTGTTGGGCATTGCAGTCGCTTATGTGGTATTTCGTTTGGCAGCAGCGGCTTTGATTAAAGCGTTGGCTTACATGCCTCATTTGAAATGGCCGTATGCACGTATTGCGCTACGCAACATTCAGCATCAACCGCGTACAAGCACCTTAACCTTGATGTCTTTAGGCATGGGTTTAAGCGTATTGGCGACGATTGCGTTAGTGCACGCGAATGTACAACGACAATTTAATGAAGATGTACCAAAAGACGCGCCGAGTTTATTTTTTATTGATGTGCAGCCCTTTCAAATAGAAGCCTTAAAAACTGCCTTTGCCGGCTTGGGCGGTATTGATAATGTAAAAACGGTGCCGATGATCAGTGGCCGCATTGTAAAAATAAATGATATCCCTGCAGAAAAATGGCCGGATGATAGCGAGCAATTACGCTTTGATCAGCGCATTGCTTTGCAAGCCGAGATGCCGGAAGGCAATACGATTGTTGAAGGCCTATGGTGGAGTGAAAATTCTGATCCGCAAGTGTCGGTGTCTAGTAATGTTGCAGAATCATTAGGCTTAACACTCGGTGATGTTTTAACGTTTAGTGTGGCAGGGCAAGAATATCCTTTGCGTTTAAGCAGTGTGCGAGAAGTGAATTGGGCTTCTATGGGGATTAATTTTCGTTTTGCAGTAACGCCAAATGCATTTCCGAATGCGCCCTATACGTTGGTTACCACAGTTCGTGCAGAGCTAGAAAAAGAAAAAAATATTAATCTATTACTTGCACGAGAGTTTTCGAATGTAGTGGTGATTCCGGTGCGTGACATGATGGCTTTGGCCAGCGAATTTATTGCGAAATTATCCATGGCCGTTAGCGGCGCGGGTTTATTAACTTTGGTGGTGGGTGTCTTAGTGCTGGCGGGCGCTTTAGCAGCAGGTCATCAACGACGTGTCTATGAAGCCGTGGTGTTAAAAGTGCTGGGTGCTAGAAGACGTGATTTATTAGGTATGTATAGTATTGAATATTTGTTATTAGGTTTATGTGCGGTCTTGTTATCTTTAGTCGTCGGTGTGTTAGCGTCGTATGGTGTTGTGGTTGGCGTATTAAAGTTGCAATGGCATTTCTTTTTGGATGTGGCAGCGAGCACGACACTCAGTGGTTTGTTGATTACAGTGGTATTGGGATTGTTTAATGCTTGGCGCGTGTTAGGCGAACGCCCTGCGATACGCTTGCGTGAAGAATAGAATTTTTTATGAAGAAAGTTAGTCAGGCTAATGAAGCGCATTTTCTGGAGCAAATTCCTAATGTAGGTAAGGCGGTGGTGCATGATTTGCATCTGCTGGGTATACAACAGCCGCATGATTTGAAAAAGCGCGATGCTTATCAGTTGTACGTTGCCTTATGTGAAAAAACGCGCCTTTATCATGATCCTTGTATGCTCGATACTTTAATTGCAGCTGTGTATTTTATGGATGGGAAAGGGGCAAAGAAGTGGTGGGATTTTACGATTGAGCGAAAAGCGCGTTTCCATGAAGTCGAAGCGCAAGTCAAAATATTTAAGCGTTAAATTATGAATTTATTTTCTATCTTTAATGAGAAAGCGCAATCTAATCTGGATCAGCCGGTTTTTTATACTGATGAAATTACTTGGACGTATGCTGATTTATATCAATGCGCTGCAAAATTCTCGGCGTGGCTAGCATTTAATAATATTCAAGCAGGCGCACGCGTCATGGTCTGCGCGGAAAAGCGCGTAGAATTAATTGCTTTGTATTTGGCTTGTTTGCAGCGCGGCATTATTTATGTGCCGCTGAATCCTGCGCTGACGGACACTGAATTACACTATTTTATTGAAGATGCAGAGCCTAGCGTGTTGTTGCTGGAATCTTCGCGCGCATTAAAAATTGATGCGCTAGCGTCGCGCATTATTAGCATAAACGAATTTTTAAATAGTCCCTTATCAGAAATAGTAGACAGCGATGTTGTCTTGGATGCGCAAGCCCCCGCCGTTATTTTGTATACCTCAGGCACTACGGGCAAACCGAAAGGCGCTGTGTTAACGCATGCCGGATTGTTAGCCAATGCGCAAGCGTTAACAAAAGTGTGGCGTTGGCGACAAGATGATGTGTTGCTGCATGCATTGCCAATTTTTCATATCCATGGTTTGTTGGTGGCTTTGAATATTGTTTTGTTGAATGGCAGTAAGGCTTATTTTTTGCCGAAGTTTGATGTGCGCAATGTGCTGCATGTTTTGCCGAAATGTTCGGTGATGATGGGCGTGCCGACTTATTATTCACGTTTATTAAATGATGCGATTTTCGGTCGTCAGCATTGTTTAGGCGTGCGTTTATTTATTTCTGGATCTGCACCTTTGCCTTTGTCGCTTCATGAAGCATTTATGACACGAACGGGTTGCGCTTTGTATGAGCGTTATGGCATGAGTGAAGCGGCGATCATTACTGCTCAGGCTTTGCACGATAAACGCAAAGTGGGCAGTGTGGGTAAAGTTTTGCAAGAGGTTTGTATAAGAATTAACAATGACGTCATGCAAACTTCGGTGGCTGATGTGGTGGGTGAAATTTACATTCAAAGTCCTGCGTTGATGCAAGGTTATTGGCGTAAACCAGAAGCTACGCAAGATAGTTTTGAAAAAGCGTGGTTTAAAACCGGTGATATGGGTTATGTAGATAAAGACGGCGATTTGTTTATTGTGGGTCGTGCTAAAGAAATGATTATCAGCGGCGGTTTAAATGTTTATCCTCAAGAAGTAGAGAATGCATTGTTAACTATACAGGGTGTACACGAAGTTGCGGTGTTTGGCTTGCCGCATGCCGATTTGGGTGAAGCAGTTACGGCTGCGATGGTATGTGATGACGCGTGTGATGAACAGCTTATCCGATCAGCATTGAAAGAAATCTTGACGACCTATAAAGTGCCTAAGCGTTTTCTGTTCGTTACAAGTTTGCCGCGCAATGCGCTGGGTAAATTGCAGAAAAATGTATTGCAGCAACAATATACTGATTTGTATCAGAATTTGTATCGACCATAGCATTTTAACAATATCATTATGTCAGGAGATAATATTATGAAGAAATCATTAGCCGTTTGGGTAATGCTCGCGAGTAGTTGGTTGGGATTAACGACTGCTGCGCAAGCGGCACCTGAAACCTATGTGTTTGATAAGTCACATACACGCATATTTTTTGATGTCAATCATTTAGGTTTTTCACAATATCGCGGTATGTTTCATGAGTATGACGGGACGTTTGTATTTGATGCTAAGAATTTGGCAAAAAGCAAAGTGGATGTCACCATTCAAATGACTAGCGCCGATATGTATCATGACAAAATGAATGAGCATTTAAAGGCTGATGACATTTTAGATGTAGCAAAATATCCTACGGCGCATTTTGTTAGTACCGCAGTTGAAAAAACTGACAAGGGTGCAAAAGTGACGGGTAATTTGACGTTGCATGGTGTTACTAAGTCAGTGATCTTAGACGTAACCTTTAATGAAGCTAAACCACATCCGATGAATAAGCAGTTCACCCGCGGATTTACGGCGTTGACGGTGCTGGATCGTGGCGAGTTTGGAATTGGTTATGCAGTGCCGATGGTTTCCAAAGAAGTAAATCTTTATATTTCCGTGGAAGCGCAACGTACGCCAGCTACGGGTAAAAAATAAATGTATTAAATTTATTGGCCGAGTGCATCGAGCAAGATGCGCTCGGTTAATATTTGCGGTAACACGGTGACGTTATCGTTTGCATCATAATAAACATACAACGGCACGCCACTGCGCTTGAATTCAGCGAGATACGCAGTAATCGCTGGATCGTAATTTGTCCAATCACCTATTAAATAAGTAATATTTTTTTCCACAAATATTTTATTCGCGTTATTAGTAAAAGCTACTTTTTCATTGACCATGCAGGTGATGCACCAGTCAGCGGTCATGTTGACGAAGACAGGTTGATGCGCTGCGCGTAAATCTGCCAAGCGTGCGGGAGTGTAAGGTTCAGTTTCAATGCCGGCATGCGCAGTATTAGATGATGTTGCATGTTCAAGCCCCGACGTTTTGCTGACAGAGTGTAAGGCCATAACTGCCGCAACGATGGCTAACACCATGAAGCTGATGCGTAAAAAAGTTTTCCATTGTTTAGTCATAACCCACGTAGCAAAACCTAGCGCCAAACAGCCTAATAAAATAATGCCGATAGCATTAGGCCCGCTTTGTCGTCCCAAGACCCAGATCAACCAGATGGCAGCGAGATACATCGGGAAGGCAAGCAATTGCTTGAAGGTATCCATCCACGCGCCAGGTTTAGGTAATAGACGTTGCGCAGCGGGAATTTGGCAAACTAGCCACAGCGGCAGCGCAAAGCCAATGCCCAATGCTAAAAATACGGCGAGTGCGATACCCATGGGTTGCGTCAGGGCAAAACCTAAGGCCGGCGCCATGAAGGGCGCGGTGCAGGGCGTTGCAACCATGACGGCGAGGACGCCAGTAAAAAAAGTACCCCACGCGCTGTTGTTATGAGCGAACTTTTGACCCACGCCTTGTAAGCCAGCACCGACTTCAAATACGCCCGATAAATTGAGCGCTACTAAAAACAGTACATATATAAGGACGCCAATGACGAGTGGGTTTTGTAAGTGGAAGCCCCAACCAATTTGCGCACCGGCGGCTTTGATAACTAAAAGCGCGCCAGCGACTATTAAGAAACTGATAATAACCCCGGCGGCAAACACCCAGCCTTGGGCACGAATGGCGGCGCGTTCGGCGCCTGATTTACGGGCAATCGCGAGTGCTTTAAGGGATAACACGGGCAAAACACAGGGCATTAAATTCAGAATTAAGCCGCCAAGAAATGCAAACAGTAGTGCTTCAAATAAACTGAGGCTATTTGCCGTAGTGGTAATAGCTACTAACGGTGGAAGTGCGGTATTTAAAGTGGGATTGATCGCCCACGCGGCGCGACCCGTCCCCGTTTCTATCACGACCACGCCGGCTAGATCGCGTGCATCTCGTTGTTTATTGAGTAAATCTTCTGCCACGGTGGGCAGTGTCGGAATTACCAGACCTAAATGGCTTTTCCCAATGGTTAAAGGTTGCGCCGCTGCGTTATTGATGATGTCGGATGCATAAGGAAAAAAGAAAGCTGCCGTAATATTGTTTAGTAATTGAGCGTCTGCCGAGATGCGCAAATCAATTTGGCTGCCTACGTGATCACCCGCATCAGGCGTAGCATGTGAACTTCCAAATTCACTGCTAACCGTTGCTTCTAATGGTGTTTGATGTAGCGCGTCCAGTATAAGGGCCGCATCCGCCGTGGGCTGGCCTTGTTTACCAACTCGAAGCGTTAGAATTAATTCAGCTTGTTCGGGAATACAGACATCTTTACAGACCAACCAACGCGCATGCGCTTTCAAAGTAACGGTATCGGTTTGCAAATCAGCGGGAACGGTAATTTGTACGGGTAATAAAACGTCGGCCGGATAACCAAAACTTACAACGGGTTCAGAAGGTAGTCTTGAAGGCGCTGGCCAATGAATGGCGCTGGCGGTGAATTGCGCGGGCAATGACCATTCAATACTGGTGGCCTTACCGGCATCACCGGGATTGCGCCAGTAAGTATGCCAATCCTCACTAGGTGTTAATGCCAAACCCACCCAAAATGTTTGGCCCGGACTAATTTGTGTTGTTTCACTCATTAACCGTGCATGGGTTAATTCGGTTTGAACTTCTACAGACGTTGTACTGTTTGCCGGAGTTGCCGCATTTGCCACATTTATTAGTGACGGCAGCACTCCTGCGAAAAACATGAATAAACTAATGAATAAGGTATTTGCGGATCGGTAACAATTCATAACATGCTCTTTAAGATTTGAATGAATCGAACCTGGTGCATCTGCAAGCCATGCTTTGGAATTGCTACAGGATCGTGCTTGAGTGCGCAGTACTTAATCCGCACAACATTAGTGCTATTGTAGCCCAGTGAGTTCCCTAGGTTAAAGGCGAAGTATCAGCCAGTGATGTAATTAGCACTTATGACAGGTCTTGCGTGACATGCAAAGCTCGCATGTTATTATAAGCCACCGCACATTCCTGAAGCATTTGTCGTAGCTGCAATGGAGACGTCATCACGATGGATTGATCCGATGATTTGTATTCCAATGTCGAGCGATGGTAGCTGCATTCTGCTATAGGATTATTTGCAGGTTTGAGATTGTGAATAGCGCCAGTAAACCTGTGGAGCTTAGAGCAGCATGATAAATACTTGTTTAGCTAGCAGGAGATAGAGTGAATAGTTCTGTAACTCGTCAGATAAAAATACTAATACCGATGACGGGTATCACAATAGCTTGCGGAATTTTAATATTCGGCTTAACCGCTTTTACAGTTAGCGCAGCTCCTGCGTCTGTTCTGGCACCTGAAGATAATTTAGAAAAATCAAAAGAAATAGTGAAAAGTGCGCAAAGTGAAGCGTCGGTTGATCAAGGGGCTAATAAATCTGTTATTGAAGCGTCAGTAGATGCAGGGATAGCACAAACGACGGCAGTGGATGCGCCACCGCGAATCCCGATTGAACCTCGGATTGATGCGCCGCTTAAAATGCAACAAAGCGCACCACCGCGTTTTGTAATGGATAAAAACTTTGAGCTTAAATTTCAAGAAATTGGTCAAGGAGACAGTAATCTTTTACCCATTGTTACCGTAGCGCCACCGTATCCAGAACGTGCGCGTAGTAAAGGCTTGGAAGGTTACGTGATTGTTGAATTTACCGTGGATAAATCCGGCAACGTCAAAAATCCGAAAGTACTGGAAGCGGAACCTGTGGATTACTTTGAACTTGTGACGTTAAGTGCGGTATTAACTTGGAAATACAAACCTAAAATAGAGAATGGTCAACCCGTGGATGTTGTGGGTGTGAAACAGCGATTTACCTTTAGTGTTGAGCAAAAAAATCAGTAAATGAATATCCCTTACACCGTGAGTGTCATGGGGTTTGATCAAGGAGAGAGAAATGATGTTTAAATTGAACGTTAATCTACAACATATTGCGAGCCTATTGCTGGCAATAATGTTGTGCGCGACTACTGCGCATGCCGCTGAAACGGAGCAATTTAAAAGCTTAGTGCGCGAGGCCTCACAAGATTGTCGTGCGGCAAAATCAGCCCGTCGTACTGACCTTGTATTAGCGAATAAACATTACGAGAGTCATCTTGCTAAAATTAATCAAGCAGCTCAATTGGATAATGCGGCTATTGCAACTGCTCCTAGCGAAGAAACTCAGCGAGTGTTGGATTTTTGCGTAGGCATTAAAAAAGATTTAGATCGAGCCGCTGCCTTACCTTTGTTTGAACAAGGATTGAAAGAATGTTCACTAGCGCGCATTGCCTTAGCCAATGGTGATTTTGATCAAGCGCGTGAAAAACGTAAATTGTATGATAAAAATAAAACCGACGCTTTAGCAATGAGCGGGTCTGTTTTAGATGTGCATGAAAATTCTTATGAAGTACGACTCTGTGATCGCTTAGGGCTGGACATTACGGAAGCGGTAAATAATTACAAACAACAATTAAATTACACCGTCAAAAATGATCGAGATGATTTTAAGCCGGCGTTAGATGCATTTAATCAAGCGTCCAGTCAATGTCGCGGTGCGCGTAACTTGATTAATGACAAAGATAATTATACCAATGGCACTGTGCAGCAAATAAATAAATTAGTCGCCAGCGCGGATAAAACTTACGACAAAGCGAAAGCTGAATTAGCAAAACTTAACGCTCAAGGATTGGCGCTGAGTGCACCACAAGCAGAACGGTTAGAAAAACTTAAAAAAGAATACAGCGGTTGCGTAGAGTCGATACCCGCAGGTCTTACAAAAGTTGAAGCGACTGTCGCAGAAATGGTGAAAACCGATCCTAAATTTAAATTGCTCGATCGTGATATTCGACAAATCGTAGGCGCGCCGGCGGATTATCCAAAACGCGCAGCGCGACGCGGCACTGAAGGCCACGTACTCGTAGAGTTTACCGTAACCAAAACCGGCGATACCGCCAATATTCGTGTGATAGAAGCCGAGCCTGCAGGTGTGTTTGACGAAGCTGTAATTGAAGCGGTGAGTAAATATAAATATCAACCCGCGACTAATAAAAGCGGTCAAGCTATTGATACGCCTGGCAACCAAAAACGCGTGGTATTTAAATTACAGTAGATGTTTGAATTGAGAATGACATGAGTAGATCACCAGCGTCTTTGCCGTCTCGCCTTCACAACAGGCGAGGACGCGTGGATTACATAAGATTTTTATTGCTCGGCGTGGTGTTCGGGGTGTATGTAATTGGAAATGCCCAAGCTCAACAAGTTTCTCGTAATAATACACAGTCCGTTAATCCCAAAATTTATCAAGGCTTAGCGATAGCAGCTGAGTCTATTGAAGCGGGCAGAACCAAAGAAGGCTTGAGTAAATTGCGCAGTATGTTTACTGACAAGCTAAATCCTTATGAAAGAGCGTCTATTTGGAGTTACATCGCGTATGTTTATACAGCAGAAAAAAATTATGGCGAAGCATTAAAATCGTATGCCAATGTAACGGAGCAATCTAATATTCCTGAAGGAATGGCGTTAAGCGCTATTTTTGCGCAAGCGCGCATTCATTTGTTTCAAGAAAACCATGACAAGACGGTAGAGTTAATGCAGCGTTGGTTTAACGTTGCAACGGAGCCGACGGTAGATGCCTATGTCGTAATGGCGCAAGCGCATTATTTTAAAGGTAATTCTGCAGAAGCCGTGGTGCAGCTTGAAAAAGCAATGGTGCTCGTCATTGAATACAATATCCAACCTAAAGAAGCGTGGCTGCAATTATTACGCGCCAGTTACTCTGATGTTGGCAATGTCAGCAAAACGATTGCTACGCTTGAACAATTAATTCGTTTATATCCTAAAGAAGAATATTTCACACAATTAGCGTCGATGTACAGTGAGCCAGGCCGTGAGCAACAGCAGTTGCAGGTATTAGAAACGGCGAACGATGCGGGTTATTTAAAGAATCCTAACGATTTGTTAGTGCTTGTTTCTTTGCTTATGCATAACAACAAAGCGAGCAAAGCGGCTGATATTTTGGAAAAAGCATTGCAAAATAAAACTATTGAAAGCACACCTGATAATTTGCGAAAATTGGTGCACGCGTACCTGCTCGCCAATGAGCCAGAAAAAGCCTTGCAGATATTAACCGACCTCCCAAAGCTTTCTACCGATGGCGAGCTCTATGTTAATTTTGGCGAAGCTTACACCGGTTTGAATCGGTGGCAAGAGGCCGTTGATGCTTTTAATCTGGCGCTTAAAGAAGAGAAGTTAAAACAGCGCGACTATGTGCGAGCATTATTGGCTCAGGCTTTGTTTTATTTAGGTCGTCATCAAGAAGCTGAGAAAATTTTCAAATCATTAACGAAATCGACAGAAATGCAAAGCGTCGCCACTGAATGGTTAAAATATTTAAATACACACCGTACTTAACACTTAGATAACAGCATTGCTGCAACAAACAAAGCGAGAATATAAAGTAAATGTGGAGTGGATTAATGAAATGCCCGAAATGTCATACGGGCGATTTGGCGCCAGTTAATTATAGCCGTGCTTACACGGTGCACCGCTGTAATAATTGTCACTGTTTATGGTTTCCCGAAGAATCTTATAAAGCCCTCAAAAAAGAATGGATGTCGCAAGCCGCGTTAGATATTGGCGACCCTAAAATTGGTCGCGAGTTAAACAAACTTAAAAATATTAAAAGCCCTGTTACTGGTAAGGTAATGAAAACAGTAATAGATGAGCGTCAGCCTCATATTCAATATGAAGTTGATGTTGATGGTTATGGCGCGCTGTTTGATCCAGGCGAATTTACCGATTATGTAGAAGAAAATATTTCTGATTTTTTTCAAAGCTTTATGGCGAATGTGAAGCAGCGCAAAGACAGTAAAGTGAAGTCTGATTCCGCAAGTGTTGTGTCTGTTGTCGTAAACGAAGTTGCTAAAAAAGCAATACGTAAAAAAATCGCTAAGAAGACTATTAAAAAAGTGGCTGTCGCAAAGAAAAAAATCACTAAGAAAAAAGCCACTAATAAAAAAACGACCAAGAAAAAGATAAATCAGAAAAAATCAGTAACCAAAAAGAAGGGTGCTAAGAAACTGCCCGCTAAAAAGAAAGTCATTAAGCAAAGATCAGTTGGTAAAATAATTGCCAAGGTTGCAAAAAAGATGATTAAAAAAACAGCTAAAAAACTCTCTAAAAAGCCCGCCAAAAATATCTCTAAAAAATCAGTGCAGAAAAAATCTAAAAAGAAATAATAAGTTTGTAAGAAAGTTATTTAAACGGGGCAATAATATCCCGTTTAAATATTGGTTGATTAAAGCAATGGTTTTAAAAGTGGCCAGATATTTTCCAGGATTTTGGGCTGCGCTGCGGCAGTAGGGTGTATGCCGTCGTTTTGCATCATTCCCGCATGGCCAGCGATATCTTTTAATAAAAACGGTAATACGCTTACGTGATAATTTTTTGCCAGCTTGTGATACATCTTGTCAAACTGATGAATATAAGCTGTGCCGTAATTCTTGGGTAAGGTAATGCCTAGCAATAATACTTTGGCATTGCTGGCTTGCGTCGTTTCTACCATATTAGATAAATTACGTTCAATCATCTCGACCGGTAATCCGCGTAATCCATCATTGCCACCCAGTTCGATAATTACAATGTTCGGTTGGTGCTGCGCCAGTAATGCAGGTAAACGAGAGCGTGCCGAAGAGCTGGTGTCACCACTGATGCTGGCGTTAATGACTGAATAAGCAGGCGATTGTTGGGCAAGGCGATTGCTCAAAAGATTTGCCCAGCTTGATTCTGTCGCGACCCCATACGATGCTCCTAGACTATCACCGACGATAAGTATTTTTTTGCTCGGTGTTAGTGGTTCTGCAGCCTGTGCGATAGTGCACAGGCCACACCATAAGCCTACGATGCCGATAAGAATATTTTGCCACAGCCCTTTGTTGGCTTGTTTGATGATTCTGTGCAGCTGATAATACGCTGGCCGATAAGGGTGATAATTGATCGAGTTGTGCATATGTCTGATCCGGAATTTGAAAAGAAAGATTTGTCACTTATTGATGTTGCAAAAAGTACCGCGATGTCATTTTTTGGTGTACAGCGTGGTGAAATACGAGAACGTGATTTTAATAAAGGTAAAATATCACATTTCATTATAGCGGGTTTGATATTTACTATTCTTTTTATTGTGCTTATCTATACCATTGTGCGTGTGATATTGCATAACACAGGTCTGTGAAGAATTTATATGCTGTCCGTGCCCCAACGGTTGAAAAGTGAAATCCTGGCGGTTAATGAGTTGCATCAGCAGCTTGCTAAGCAGCCACAATTGCATGCAACTTTTAATAAGTTACGGCATTGGCGCGGGCAGCGCTTTGAACAGCTGCATGCGGATTTACAAAAAGATAAACGTTATCAATTAGCTGTGCATTTTATTGCGCGGGATATTTTTGGCGCTGCGGATATTCAATTGCGTGATCAGCAAATGGCCACGGCATTTAATACCATGATAAAAGTTTTGCCTGAGAGTTTATTAAACACAGTGTTATTGGCGATGCGTTTAAATCATTTGTCGTTGAGTTTGGATGCGGAATTAACTCAGCATTACTTAGCGCAGGAGTATGCTCTAGCAGAGCCTGTTGCTATCAATGAAGCGCAATATTGTCAGGCGATGCGTCAGCTCGATAAAGCGCAGCAGTTACAGCGCATTGAATTAATTCAGCAAGTCGGTATGAATATTGATGCTGTGGTGCGTACGCCTTTTGTAGGCATAGCTTTGAAAATGTGTCGTGCACCTGCACGCGCAGCGAACATATGGGCTTTGCAATTGTATCTTGAGCGTGGCTTCGCTGCGTTTGAACCTCTGCGAGGCGCTAGTATTTTTCTTAATATGGTGCGTAGCCGAGAAAATACTATTATTGAAAATATTATGTTGGGCGCAGATGATTTTCGATATTAAATATTTTCCGAATCGTTAAATAATTAAACGTCGAGTTTTATTAGCTCATCCAAAATAGCGCGGGTCAGCTCACTCGTGCGTGGCTGCATGTTGGCGCTAAGGGCTTGATAATGGCGTTCACCGTTACGCATATGATGGAGCGCGACGCTGAGTTTGCGCATTTCATCGTTAACCATCATGTCATTCATAAATTGTTGCAATAAGCGTTCGCTGTTAGCGTCACCACGGCCGGCAGTGTGAATTAACTGGGCTAAAGAACTGGGTGCGCCGGCAGGATCTTGCGCGGTGTCGAGGCTCGGCAAAGTGTTGGGGTCTTGAATGCCACGTAAAATAGCGGCGACGATTACCGCATCGTCATGATCCATGTTATCGAGAATATCAAGACTGCGTTCACCGTCCAAAATTTTGCGAACCGCATTGGCTAATGCACCCCATCCATTTTGAGTTGCGATATCTAAACCCGAATACAGTGCAGGGCGTTTAGTGGGTTGAGTAATAGCCGCAATGACTTCATGAATTAAGCTGGCATGCAGTGCTACTAATTCACGATTTTTTGGATCATCAAAAATCATTTATAAATTTCGCTTCGTTAGTGTGAAAAGGTATCGTTTATTATTTTATAAAGCCGCTACTTTTTGCGCTTGTTCGCGCAGTAGTTGCAAGGACTGTTCTGCTTGTTGGCGTCTGCCGCGTTCGACGTCTACAACTTCAGCCGGTGCTTTATCTACAAAGCTGGCATTATTTAATTTGCCGTCTAATCTAATAATTTCATTTTGTAGTTTCGTCATTTCTTTATCTAAGCGCGTTAATTCTGCTTGTTTATCGATTAAACCCGCTAGCGGAATTAATATTTGCATTTGATTGACTAAAGCGGTTGCAGACTCTGGCGCTTTTTCTTCTTTACTTAATAAAGTAATATTTTCTAAACGCGCGATAAAACGCAAGCTGGCGCGATGGGTGTCAACGCGTTGTTGATCGGTAGTGTTATAGTTTTGCAACAGAATCGATAAGGGTTTGCCAGGTGAGATATCCATTTCTGCACGAATCCGCCGCACACCTAAAATAAATTCTTTTAACCATTGGATTTCGGCGCTGGCTGCCGCGTCGATTTTAGTATCTTCAGCTTGTGGGTAAGGTTGCAGCATAATGCTGCTGTTGGCGCTTAACGTTTTACCGGCTAAGGGTGCAATTTGTTGCCAAATTTCTTCGGTAATAAAAGGCATGATGGGGTGTAATAAACGCAGCAATGTTTCTAACACGCGCACTAAAGTGCGACGAGTGCCGCGTTTTGCTGCATCCGTGGCTTCTTTTTGTAATACGGGTTTCGATAATTCTAAGTACCAATCGCAGTATTCATTCCAAATAAAATCATAGATCGCTTGTGAGGCTAAATCGAAACGATAATGTTGTAAATGTTGATTCATTTGCTGTTCAAGAGTTTGCAATTCACTAATAATCCAGCGATCAGCAATTGATAATTCGACGCTGGCTTTTGGATCTAAACCAGTGTCTTGATCTTGGGCATTCATTAATACGTAACGGGTGGCGTTCCATAATTTGTTGCAGAAATTGCGATAGCCTTCTAAGCGATTAATGTCAAAACGAATTTCACGGCCCGCTGTTGCAAACGCGGCTAATGTGAAACGCAATGCGTCAGTACCATAATCTGGAATGCCATCGGGAAATTGTTTGCGTGTTGCTTTTTCAATCTGCGGCGCCATTTCTGGTTTCATTAAACCCGTCGTGCGTTTTTTTACCAGTGATTCAAGATCAATGCCGTCGATTAAATCTAACGGATCAATAATATTGCCTTTCGATTTAGACATTTTCTGGCCATTCTCATCGAGAATTAAACCGGTGATATAAACTTCTCGAAAGGGGACGTCGTCCATGAATTTTAAACCGAGCATAATCATGCGTGCGACCCAGAAGAAAATAATATCGAAACCCGTGACTAAAACGCTGGTGGGATAAAACGTTTTTAATTCAGGGGTTTTTTCGGGCCAGCCTAATGTCGAGAACGGCCACAGTGCAGATGAAAACCAAGTGTCTAATACATCGCTGTCTTGTGTCAGTGTAATATTCTCAGCAAGTTTATGCTGAGCGCGAATTTCATTTTCATCGCGACCGACATATACATTGCCAGCATCATCAAACCAAGCAGGAATTTGATGTCCCCACCAGAGTTGGCGCGAGATGCACCAGTCTTGAATATTGTGCATCCAGTGGTAATAGGTTTTTGACCAGTTCTCAGGAACAAATTTAATGCGACCGTCTTCAACAACTTTAATAGCGGCTTGTGCCATGGATTCGGTTTTGACAAACCACTGATACGTTAAATACGGTTCGACAACGGCATTGGTGCGATCACCACGAGGTACTTTAAGTTTGTGTGGTTCAATTTTTTCTAACAGATTTTCTGTTTCTAAATCGGCAATGATTTTTTTGCGCGCTACGTAACGATCTAAATTTTGATATTGCGCAGGCGCGTTCTGATTGATCTGTGCATCATCATTGAAAATATTTAATAACGGCAATTGATGGCGTTGACCGACGGCATAGTCATTAAAATCATGCGCCGGTGTAATTTTTACGCAGCCGGTGCCGAAAGCAGGATCGACATAGTCATCGGCGATAATGGGAATTTGACGATTGCACAAAGGCAGCGTAATCATTTGACCGATTAAATGTTTATAACGGGCATCGTTAGGATGTACAGCCACTGCTGCATCACCTAATAAGGTTTCGGGTCGTGTTGTTGCGACGACTAAATGTTCTTTACCGTTGGCGAGTGGATAACGGATATGCCACATGAAACCATTTTCTTCTGTCGATACGACTTCTAAATCTGAAATCGCGGTGTGTAATACCGGATCCCAATTCACTAAACGTTGACCACGATAAATTAAACCTTCGGCATGTAAGCGCACAAAAGTTTCGGTAACCGCTTTAGATAATTGCGGATCCATCGTGAAACGTTCACGCGACCAGTCGGGTGATTCGCCGAGACGGCGCATTTGTTTGCTGATGGTGCCACCGGATTGTTCTTTCCAAGCCCAGATGCGTTCGATAAATGTTTCGCGGCCTAAGTCGTGACGCGTTTTGCCGCTGGCATTGAGTTGGCGTTCGACGACCATTTGAGTTGCGATACCAGCATGATCAGTACCGGGTTGCCACAGTGTATTGTGACCTTGCATGCGATGATAACGTATCAGTGCATCCATCAAGGTATGTTGAAATGCATGCCCCATGTGCAAGGTGCCGGTGACATTGGGTGGCGGCAGCATGATGCAATACGGTGTGTTCTCGCCTTGTGGCGCGAAGCAGTGATGTTGTTCCCAGTGTTGGTACCAGCGTGTTTCGATCGCTTTGGGTTGGTAGGTTTTATCCATGATGTGAACAGTATCCGGCAAAAGGGGCGACCGCAGCGGGTCTGTAATAAGGAGCCGAATTATAACTGAATTACGCTACTAACTTGCGCGCTGTATAGCGTCGAAAGCGGTGTGATGAATGGGTCGGTAAAATGGGCGGGGAAAATGAGTAGTTAAGATGAGTGTTTATCTGCTTTCAGATCGGGCAAGCGTTCGTTGAGTAGTTTCCGGATATCGGCGATTAGTTCGGGCAACATTGCATCGACTTGTTGTTTAAGGCGTTTACGAATCACCGCTTCTAAGGCTTGATCTAAATCAGTCATTAACGCGTCATTGACCAATTGCGCAACTTCTTCAGGACGCAATAAACCCGCATGAGTAATTTCACTGCCAGCGCGAACCAAATCCGTAAGCGTTGGAATTTGTAACGGCGGTGTAAGATTGCTACTAGTGAGCGAGTTTTTTTTAGTTGTGGCACGCGTCATGATTAAAATTCCTTATGAGGGATTGGTTTACACTTCATGATGATGCAGTTCTACGGCTTGCTCACGATAAAATGCAAATCGTTGGCGACCGAGGGCTTTGCTTTCGGGATCCGCTGGAATTATTTCAGCTAAGCGTGCAAATTGCGCATAATCATCGAGCACGCCATGATGCAAATTAATACATAACTCAAAATCACCCTCGACGGCGGTCCAAGCAATAACCACGGGTACCTTGTTTAAGATCTCTGCACTCGCATTACCTAATTCATGTGGAATAAAACTACCGGGACGAAACGTCCACAGTTTGTCATCCATGCGCGCCGCTTGACGAGCATCACTGGTGCGCACGCAAGTGCGTACACCTTGTTGAAAAGCTTTTTCTATTAAACGACACGCGAATAACTCGCGATCGGTTTCAGTTTGCAAAATATAAAAATCGATTCTCACGCGCGGTCCAAAGTGATTCAGTATTAACTTTTAGTTGGATGATCGTGCACACGATCCAATAAATATTGAGTTAATAAAGGCACGGGACGTCCGGTTGCGCCTTTATCGTTGCCGCTATGCCACGCGGTGCCCGCAATATCCAAATGTGCCCACCGGTATTTTTCGGTGAAGTGCGCCAAAAACGCGGCGGCGGTAATAGTGCCGGCATCGCGGCCACCAATATTAGCGAGATCAGCAAAAGGACTTTTTAATTGTTTCTTATATTCATCCCATAAAGGTAATTGCCAGAGACGATCACCGCTGCGCTGACCTGCATCTAACAGTGAATCGATTAAAGCTTGGTCATTCCCTAAAACACCGCTGGCAACTTTGCCGAGCGCAATGACACAGGCGCCGGTCAAAGTAGCGATGTCGATGACGGTGTCGGGTTTGAAACGTTCGACATAACTGAGTGCATCGCACAATACCAAGCGGCCTTCGGCGTCGGTATTTAAAATTTCCACGGTCGTGCCGTTCATAGTGCGAACAATATCGCCGGGACGCGTAGCCGCGCCGCTCGGCATGTTTTCAGCAGCGGCAATGATGCCGACGACGTTTAAACCGATACCCATTTCACAACAAGCCACCATCGTGCCGAATACGCTTGCTGCGCCACACATATCAAATTTCATTTCGTCCATGGCTGGACCCGGTTTCAAAGAAATGCCGCCCGTGTCGAAGGTGATACCTTTGCCCACGAGGACGATGGGTTTGCGAGTTTTGCTTGTGCCTTGATATTCCATAACAATTAATTTGCCAGGCTGGGCGCTGCCTTGTGATACGGCGAGAAAAGCGCCCATGCCGAGTTTTTTCATTTCAGCTTCACTTAAAACCTGAACTTTGAGTTGTTTGCTGTAATGTTTTTGTAATTGTTGTGCGCGCTGCGCTAAATAACTGGGATGACAGATGTTGGGTGGCAAATTACTTAAATCGCGGGTCAGCGCCATCCCTTTACTAATCGCGAGGGCTTCGTCTAAACCTTGTTGTTGAGCGGCGCTGGGTTTAGTGAGGCTAGCAAATGTATATTTTTGCAGCGTGCTTTTATTTTTTTCACTTTTGTATTCTTCAAAACGGTACAACGCCTCTGCGCTGGCGATCATTGCGGCACGTAAAACAGTTTGTGCATCGTCATGTTCCGTACTTAATTCAGTCAGATAATTATGGGCATGTGTAATGGCGAGTTTGGCGGCTTTTTGTGCCGCCGCGCGATAAATTTTGCGAATGTCTGCAAGACTGAGTTGTTCGCGTTTGCCGCAGCCCATCAGTAAGACGCGCACTGCGCTGTTTTTAGTCGCCAGATTTTTCGTAGTCGCTTCCGGTAAATTATAAAATAATTGGCTGTCGCCGATTTTGCCTTTGAAGTCGCCGGTTTTTAGATAAGCACTAAAAATTCCGTGATGAGCTTTATCGAGTTCCGTGGCGGCCGTGGTTAAACTTAAGTCTTCATAAGCGCCAATAATCATCAAACCTTGGCGTACGGCGGCGGGCGATTGTTGCTTGAGCGTATAGTCCATTGAAGACTCCGAAAGTATGTTAGGCAGAAGTGTAGCAAGGTATTGGATGTGACGCGAAAGCCAGTTAAATTGCAAAAGAGCCGGATTGCAAAGCTGTTAAGATGCGCAATCGAGGCGTAAACACTAGAAGAGGTTTGAAGTGCGCAAATTGGATCGATATTGCTTGCTAGAGTGGTTGGGCAGCAGTGTGGCCGTCTTGGTAGTGTTGATATTGGTTTTAATGGGGACCGCAGCGCTTAAAGTATTGCGTGATGTTGTCGAGGGACGTTTACCCGGTGATTTATTATTGGTGATGATGGGCTGGAATATGGTGACGTCTTTAGATGTCATTTTGCCCTTGAGCGTGTTTCTCGGTGTGTTGTTAGGGATGGGCCGTTTTTATCGTGATAGTGAAATGGCAGCGATGTTAGCGTCTGGTATCGGTTTATCATCGTTATTAAGACCCATGCTGTATTTTGGCGCGTTGGTGTGTTGCGTTTCGATATTCGTGGCGTGTTTTGCGGCGCCGTATGCCTTGCAACAGCGGTATGAATTACAAAAAATAGCAAGTACCCGTTCGGCGTTGTCGGGTATTGCCGCGGGCCGTTTTAATGCATCAAGCGATGGTCAATATACCTTGTTTGTTGAACGCGCCTCAGCCGATAAAAAAGCGTTGGAATCGGTGTTCCTAAATAGTTTTTCAATAGAAGGTAATGGCTTAGTAACGGCAGATAGCGTGCAAGTGTTGCAGCAATCAGAACACGTGCGTTATTTAGTATTTGAACAAGGCCACCATTACCAATTTGATTCAAAAGGCAGCACTCGTGAAGCCGATTTTGCTCGTTATGGTGTCCGTTTAACAGAAAGTAATTCGCCCGTCGGCGAGAATGCACAAAATCAACTCAGCAAAAAGTCTATTAAGCGCCAATCCACTAATGACTTGTGGCGAAACGATAGTGTTATTGCGAGAGCTGAACTTTATTGGCGTTTAAGTACGCCATTATTTTGTGCGATGTTATTGATGTTAGCGCTGGTGTTGAGTGATGCAAAACCTCGTCAAGGACGTTATGCCCGTCTGGGTATTGCCATCTTGGTATACATTGTTTATTCCAATGTGTTGAGCATTGTTAGACTAACTGTAGAGCGCGAGCAGTTCTTAGGTGGATTTAATTTATGGATGGTGCACCTAGTGATGCTCGTTATTATTGGCGTGTTATTTTGGCAACTTGAAACACTAGATGCACCCGCTGCTGCTAAGGCTACTTCTGCATGAACCGTCTTGATCGCTACATTATTCGTGTTTTATTAAGTAGCACGCTACTGGTGTTGTTAGTGCTGCTCGCTTTAAATGTTTTTTTTGCGCTGGTGGGTGAGTTGGATAGCGCCGGTCAAGGTAATTATAGTTATGTTGATATTTTTATTTATGTAGCTTGTAGTTTGCCGCGCATGACTTATGAAATATTTCCTGCGGCGGTTTTAATTGGCGGGTTATTAGGCTTAGGTAATTTGGCGGCGCAACAAGAATTAACGGCGATGCGTGCGGCAGGTGTGTCGGTTCTGCGAATTGCGGGCGCGGCGGTGCAAGCCGGTTTACTAATGATTGTGTTTTCCGTGTTTGTCGGCGAAGTATTAATGCCATTTTCGGCTGAGTACGCTCAAAAAATGCGTCTGAGCGAACAAAACAAACAAGTCAGCGCAGGACGTAGTGGTGTGTGGATGCGCGATGGTAATCGTTTTGTAAATGTACGCGTCATCCATAATGATGGTTTGTTAGAATTTGTATCCGTTATGGAATTTGATGATCAATCTAAATTGCATCGTATGTTGAATGCTCATAAAGCCCAAACTAATAAAAATAATAACACGTGGGTTTTTTCAGGAGTGACGCAAACGCGCTTTGTTGGTGACCGCGTTGAAAAAACATCGTTAGATACTTTTGAATATGTAGATTTTATTAATCCGGATTTTTTGCGCGTGGCGAGTCTTGATCCTCGTTATATGTCGGCATTGGCATTGTGGCGTTATGTGCAATATCAGGAAACTAATCATTTAGATTCAGGTCGTTATCGTTTGGCATTTTGGTTGAAATGGGCGTTACCATTTTCGGTGTTGGCGATGTTGTTAATGGCGTTACCATTTGCTTTTGGTTCGACACGTTCCGGTAATGCAGGGCGCTTATTATTGTTAGGTGTGTTAGTTGGTTTAAGTTTTTATATATTGATGCAAATGACCGCGCATTTGGCGCAAATATATAACATGTCGCCATTTTGGAGTGCTTTTGGCCCGGTCGGATTAGTATTAGGCATTGCGCTGTGGCGTTTGCGAACAGTGCGTTGATTAACGTAATGAGGGAATAATGAAATTATGAATAGCATGCTGCAATGGTTTAGTTCGCGACGTTTGTTTGCGGGTGGTTTTTTGTTGTGTTTATTCTTGATGATTGCGGCGCTGTATATGGAACACTACATGGGTTTAGAGCCCTGTCCTTTATGTGCTTTTCAGCGTTTGTTTGTCATCGCGATTGGTGTTGTCGCTTTATTGGCTGCTTTACATAATCCGCAGCGTGTAGGCCAGCGAATTTATAGCGCGGTGTTGGCTTTATTAACCTTAGGTGGTTTAAGCGTAGCGTTGCGTCACGTATGGTTACAGCATTTGCCGCCCGATAAAGTACCTGATTGCGGGCCTGGCTTAAATTATATTATGGATACGTTTCCGGTTTTCGACGCATTGCGTTTGATTTTTAAAGGTTCGGGGGAATGCGCGGAAGTGTCTTGGCGTTTTTTAGGTTTGTTTAGTATTCCAGAATTAACGGCGGGGTTTTTTGTGGTGATGTTAATCGTGGAAATTTATATTTTCGCGCGTAAAGCCTAAACACGCGCGAGTTTTTATTAGACGTTATAGATAAGTGAGCGTTTAGGATTAGTTTTCGCTTCTTGTTGTGCTACTTTATCAAACGGAAAAACGGCTATACCGTGATTGTCTGGTGCACGTCGCCGAAGTTGTTCTAAGCGGTCATCACCAATCAAGCGTTCTAAGTAGCGCACATTATGTTCAACTTGTTGCATGTATAAATTATCACCATCAAAAAACGCCGCCGCGTAGTGATACAGCTTATTAAAATAAAAATCTAAACGTTTGCGCACATCGACTCGATAAAAGCTCGGTGTTTTGTAAAGTAAATCTAAGGCAGAAGCAAAAACAACCAACTCTTTCCCATCGCTCAAGGTACGGCAGGCAAGCCCGCCTAATACAAACTCTGGGTATAAGCGATCACGGCATTTTTCTAAGTAGCATCGATCCGCCATTTGCGTCATCAGATCCCCCGTGCCGACAATGCAACCAATCAATCGATCACGCGTATCATCGACGATGACCGCATCTGGTTCCATTTCATAACCTGTTAAATGCACGATTTGGCTGGCCACATTGACGTATTCGCCGAGACCTAATTGTGGAAAATGTTGACGCATAAATTGCGCGCTACGAGATACGTGCGTGCTGGTGTATTCGGCGCCATTACTTAAAGTATCGGTGCTGACTTTGCGAATATAGCCGGAGTCATGAAACAAGGCGGTAATGATTCCGAGTTTGGCGCGGCGTGGACCGAGTGCATCTTGTTTGTCGTGTTGTTTTTCATAGCCCGCAATCATGCGCGCAATGCTTAAGGTCATGTCTAGCGTATGTTGGATATCGTGATAGATCGTATCGCAAGCATGATAGCCAGGATAATGGCCTTCATACAGCGCTGCGAACGTATCAAATGCGACGGTAAGTTGTTGCGTATTTTCGGCTGGATAAAGATGGTTAAACAGTGCGATAACCTCACGTTTAACCGCTTGGGGATCGGTTACACGTACCTGCTCGGTGACATCATATTCGTTGAGTTTGTCGTCAATCGTCATGCGTGTACATTTCCCTGTGCGGGTCTATTGTTGTTCCTGATGAACAGTTGCCCGTCTGCTCATGGGCCTATGTTAAGCCCTGTTACGATTTAGCCCAAGCGCGTGACGCATCGCATGTCTTTTTTGTGACCCAGTTCCGTTTTTGGCTGTGTATAAGTTAAAAAAACTTAGCGTCGCAAAGTGCGTGTAGTCGAGATGCGTTCATGATAGGCAAGGCGAGCGCGATTACTGTACATGCTCAGATTCATTAGTCCGAGTAGCGCAAAACTTAAACGTAATATGATGCGCCACCAGCTTAACGTTGTTTGATTGTGGTGAACATAAATACCCCAGGTTTTCATGCCTAACGTTTGGCCACCGTGTCGCCAAAACCAGCCGTAAAACAGCACAATACAACTTAATAAATACAGACGAAATAACCAGAGCCAATACCCCGTAATGTTATTGTCGGTAAGCATAACTACCGGTGCAGCAGCGATAAATAAAATGGCTAATAATAAAAAACTATCGTAAAACATAGCAGCACAACGTCGCCATAGGGGTGCAACGTTGGCATGATGATCAGCTGGAAAAGAGTTCGGCATAACGCTCTGCATATTCAGGGAGTAAAGTGTAAGCGATGTAACGTACGAGTTCGCCGTGATCATTAAGATTTAAGCAATCAATATGATCGGGAAGAATTAAGGGCGAATCGCTCGCGACGGCAATAATCGACGCATCATTGCCAAACATTAAACGGTGATCGTGAGTAGGGCGATGCAGTTCAATGCGCGGGAAACGCCCCGGTGCATGGCTCGCGATTAAAATAAGATCTAAGGTATCGTGTTCAAAATGTGCCAGATGTTCTTCTAAACGCGGTTCATGTTCAAATTCACGCTCGACCAATAATGCCCAGCGCTGCGATGACGTTACCAATAATTGTTGCGCGCCAGCTTGGCGTAAGTCAAAACTATCGCGACCCGGTTTATCGAGTTCGAATTGCGGTTCGGTTTGCCACAGTACTCCTACACATAAACCCCGTTCACATAATAAAGGTAAAAGTGTTTTAACTAATTGGGTGCGATCGTTAGCGCGAGGCGCAGCGAAGCCGAGTACGGGTGTGATAAAAGGAGATACGGTCATGCGGATTCAAGTGGTAGCATGGGCGCTTATTGTAAAGCTTATATTGATAGCTGTCGCCTAATGAGTTTTATGGGTTCTGTCTTTTTATATGATTGATTATTTTATGACTGAAAATCAAACCATCAATCCACCTATTAATCCACACGATCAACAATTACTAGAGCGTTTTATTGATCAATTATGGATGGAGCGCGGCTTGAGTCGTAATACGCTGGATGCTTATGCCAGTGACTTACGTTTATTTACGCTTTGGTTGATGACGCAAAACAATCATTTATTGCAGGTAACGGCTGCTGATGTGCAGCAATATTTAGCATTGCGTATTATTGCTGTCGCGAGTAAACGCACCACCGCGCGTTTGTTATCTACTTTGCGCCGTTTTTATCGTTGGGCAGTGCGCGAACAATTATGCGCAGAAGACCCGACCGCGCGCATCGAAGGACCGAAACTGGGTCGTACATTGCCGCATAGCTTAACGGAGAGCGATGTGGAAAATTTATTAAACGCACCCAACGTGAATGCAGCACGTGGTTTGCGTGATCGTGCGTTATTAGAAGTGTTGTATGCCACTGGTTTGCGCGTCAGTGAATTAGTGACGCTAACGATGGGGCAAATTAATTTTAATCAAGGTGTCGTGCGTGTCATCGGCAAGGGTAACAAAGAACGATTAGTACCGTTAGGTGAAATTGCACAAATGTGGTTACAGCGTTATCGACAAGTCGCACGAATGGAATTGTTAGCAGGGCATGATAAAACTATCGATGCTATGTTTGTTACCCGTCGTGGTGGTGCGATGACACGGCAAGCGTGTTGGCATTTAATAAAGCGTTATGCACAGCAGGCGAATATTGATAAACATCTTTCTCCGCACACGCTGCGTCATGCATTTGCGACCCATTTATTGAATCATGGCGCGGATTTACGGGCTGTGCAGATGTTACTAGGGCACAGTGATTTGTCGACTACGCAAATTTATACGCATATCGCGCGCGCGCGCTTGCAGACCTTTCATCAGCAACATCATCCACGGGGCTGAAGCTCGCGAATTAAATCGGATATTGGGGAATGTTTTGTAAAGCAGCGGGTCTGAGCGTTTGGTTTGTAGTATTAACCTGATATTATGCCGCTATAGTTAGGCTCGCCACGTTAAGAGCATATTGTGAATTTCTTTTTTTGAATGTTGAGGCAAAACGTCATGCGTATGAAACAAAATGTATTACTGACTGTAATGGTCTTGTTGTTAACGGGTGTCAGCACTGTAATGGCAGCGGCTGATCCCAAAAAGACACTCAGTGCCTTATTGCCGGGTGTGCAATTGAGCTCCGTAGTGGAAACGCCAATTCCTGGTTTGTATGAAGTGATTGCCGATGGTGAATTACGTTATATGACATTAGACGCACGTTTTTTGATTGATGGTGTATTAATTGATCGCAAACTCGGTCAAAACTTGACCGCGAATAAACAAAATGAATTATTGCGCGTCGTCTTAAAAGATTTTCTGCAATATCCAAATGATAAAAATACCATCACATTTCAACCCGCAGGCAAAACCAAACACACGTTAAATATATTCACGGATATTAGCTGTGGCTATTGTCGGAAATTACATAGTGAAATGGCGGAGTTAAATAAAGCGGGCGTTAAAGTGCGCTATTTATTATATCCCCGTGCTGGTTTAAGTACCCCTTCTTCTGCTGAGTTAGAATCGGTGTGGTGTGCTGATAGTCGTACTAAAGCAATGGATATCGCTAAAACCGGCGGCAGAGTAGAAGCTAAAACCTGTAGTAATCCAATTAAAGATCATGTGGCTTGGGCCAACAAATTAAGCCTACGTGGTACACCTATGTTAATTACTGATAAAGGCACCGTGATTCCAGGGTGGAAACCAGCGGCTGAATTAATTCAGATCTTAGCTAACGGCGGTTAAACTTCGCTGCTCACGGCTAACGCTGTCCAAACAATTAAAGTTCGGACAGTTTTCGTTGGCCACAATTGCTGCACGCCTTTGGCATAGTGCCGCAATTGTGGTGCATAACGTTTAGCATTTTGAGCAAGGTGGGCAATATCAATATTTTCTTGAGTTTTGTAATCAATAATCCACGCTGTATCGGTAGTCATCACTAGACGATCAATAACCCCGTTAACCTGTTTGCCATCTTCTGAAAAGTAGGTGATCGGGACTTCTTTAAATGCTTTTTCATAGTGTGTTGGATCAAAAATAAAATTAAGCGCAGGCGTGCGAACCAATGTTTCAATTTCATTTTTCCACTCTTGAGAACAATTTAAAGTGTGTAAGTTTTTGTTAGGCGCATAAGGCTCGGTCATAACTTGTAATAAAGCATGTAAGGCAATGCCACGTTCACGTTGTGCAGCGTGTGCTGCAGAATCGTGAGTAGATTCATTGTCATCAGCGTTATTTTTGGAAGGGCTAATATGCGTTTCTATGTTAGGTATAAAAATAGCCGCAGGTTCTTCTTGTTTGTTGATGCTGCTGGGTTTGTGGGTAACTTGCGGAGTTAAATAGATAACTTCTCCTTGTTGAATATAACGCAGCGTTTCTTCATTCGACCAACGATTTTCAAAAGCCTGTTCAAACGCGGCGTACCAACTTTCGCCAAAATTACTGTTGTGTGATTCGCTGCCGCTGACGATTAACATATGCTGCGCGCGCGTTATTGCAACATAAAAAATATTGGCTTCCTCTTGTGTTTGTTGTTCTCGGTGCGCGTCTAAATAATGCAGCGTGGCATTGCATTGCAATGCACTTGGTAAATTTAATAATAATAAATTAGGTTGCGCGGCGTCAGTAGGCCAATCAACTAACACGCGATAACTGTCTTTGTTAGATCCGTTGAGATAACTGCGCGCACTGTCTGCTAAAATCACCAGCGGCGCTTCTAAACCTTTTGCGCTGTGCACTGTCATGAGCTGCACGCCGTCACGGCTGTTGTCGGTGGGAGGCGCATCTAGTTTTTCGTCTGATTCGCGCAAACGTTTTAATTCGGCGAGAAAATGTGTCAGGCTGGGATAACGACCAGCATCCATGCTGAGCGCTAATTCAATAAATTTATTTAAATTACTGCTGATGCGTTGTTGTAACGCTTGCGGTGTTGCGCGTCGATAACGTTGTATCACATCACCTTCGGCATAAATGCGATCTAATAAATCGTGTACCGGCAATAACCCTGACAAGTCATGCCATTCGGTTAGTTTTTGTGCGGCATATTTAAAAACATGATGGCTGTTTGGTTCTAACGCAGCAGCGTTTAATCGCGCTTGCCAAGTACTTTCCGTACGCAAAGCTAATATTTGTAAATCATTATCGTCGCCGCCAAATAAGGGCGATTTAATTAATTGCGCTAAAGCTAAATTATTGTAAGGCGCAATTAAATGATTTAATAAAGCGACCATGTCTTGTATTTCTAAACTTTCGAGCAGAGTGCCGCGTTGTTCGCTAACAAAAGGAATGTGCGCATCTTCTAACGCTTGTTCATAAGAACTCAAATGTGCGCGGCTACGAATCAATAACATGATGTCTTTGTATTGCAGGGTGCGGCTGCCATCAAAACTTAAGCCGGATTTTATTAATTCTTTAATGCGTTCGGCGATGGTTTGACCTTCAAAATAATAAAAATCATCCGCCTCTAGTGATTCGCGCAATGGATCTCGTAAAATTTCGGGGATTGCATTTTTTTCACTTTTGTCGGTCTCCAGTTGGCGCAATATGGGTAATAACTCGATGCGCCCCCAGAATTCTTTGTGCGTTTCATGATGAGCAAAATCGGATAAGTGCGTAGCCCACAGTGTATTTTTAAAAATGGCATTGACGCATTCAATAATTAAAGGCGCGGATCGCCAAGATTTATTTAAAGGAAAACGTTGGCCGTTGAGATGTTTAATCAACCATTCAGTGGCGGTATTTTGCAAAGCAGGATTGGCGCGCCGAAAACTATAAATAGATTGTTTAGTGTCGCCGACAATAAACACGCTGCGCGCGCGCGTTGTGTCGTCAAGATTATTATGTTGTGTGGCCATTTCTTCTAATAATGGTTTTAACAAATGCCATTGAGTAGCGTTAGTGTCCTGAAATTCATCAATTAATAAATGATTAATTTGTTGATCTAGCTTGTAATGTACCCAGGTCAGATTGTCGCCATGATTAAGTAATTGGTACGTGCGCCATTCTAAGTCGGCAAAATCCAATAAGCGTTGCTCTTGTTTAATGCGTTGATATTGTTCCAATAATGCGGTGCCAGCTAATAACCATGCTTTTTGAATACGATGATTGCGTTGTTGTTGGTGTGCGTCGGCGGCACGCTCTAAGCGAGCCACACAAAATTCTAAAGCGGCGTGATACTGCGGCGCTTGGCCACCTAAGTCTTTGAGAATTTTGGCTGCGTAAAACAGTTTTTTGGGCCTGCCTTCACCGGTAAAAAATACTGACCACAATAAATTTATTTTGTATTCAAGATGTTCGGTGGTGAAAGATGTTGCTAGCAAGTCTAATAACTTGTTATTGGTAGCGGTAGGGTTTTTTAATAGGCCTTGCACGACTACTCGCAATTCCTTATCGAGTTCACTGTTTAGATAAACTGCTAAAGGGTTTTCCGGATAATCGTAAATTTTTTGCAATTGTTGATAGGCGTATTCTAATGGTTCAGTTTGGTGTTCCACATAAGCCCACCAATCCGCGCGATGTTTTAAAAAACCATCTTGTAAAGCATTTTGAGTTTTGTCTAAATTACCGAGCGTAATAAATAAAGTGTGTAATGCTTGTGCAAGTTCGCTGCGCGGTTCGCGGGTGGTTAATAATGCCAAGGCATCCCATGCTTGCTCAATGATTAATCCATTGTTTTCGCGTAGCTCATAGCCGGGTGGAACATCGGCTTCTAATGGGAAACGCCGCAGTAATTCTTGGCAAAAAGCATGGAAGGTAGTGATGCGAATTGCGTAAGTAGATAATAGTACGCGTTCGTATAAATGCCGTGCTTGGGCTTTTAATGCGGGTGTAACAATACAATCCATGTCATGTAATAGTTTTTCTAATTCGTTTTCATCCACTGTTGCCAGTTGTTGCAATCTTAAGAGTAGACGCTCGCGCATTTCTGCGGCCGCTTTGCGGGTAAAAGTAACGGCTAAAATACTGGCAGGAGCGGCGTCGTTGAGTAATAAACGCACTAAGCGCGAAATTAGTAAATACGTTTTACCGGTACCGGCAGAAGCAGCAACGGCGGCATTGACGCGAGGGTTAATGGCGGATGGTTGGTCTTGTTGGTGGGGTTGATTTTGCATGTGTTGAGCTTACCGAAAAAATTAAATGAATGCGTGAAAAACTGGTCTTTAAAAAGCACGGTTTTATATTTTTGTAGAATCGTTTATAAAGTAGTTATGGATAAAGACTATTACTGGATTGTTGATATTGGTTCTACCAGCTTGCGTGTTTTTGCGGTGTATCTGGATGGCCGCATGCAGTTGCTCGCGAGTTATCCTTTGGTAACGGAGTTTAACGGTGAGTATGCCGAATATGATGCGCATACTTTGCAAACTATTTTGCAACAGACATTGCAGACATTTCCTAGCCAGGGCGTTGCATTAGCGGCGGGTATAGCGTGTCAACGCTCAACCGTAATGATTTGGAATAAACAATCCGGTCAGCCATTACATGCCGCCTTGAGTTGGGCGGATCGGCGGGCTCACGCATGGATGCAAACGGTCAGCGTTGACCCGCATTGGGTTCGAAGCATTACTGGCTTACGTTGGTCGCCTTATTATGGCATCGGTAAATTACGGTGGTTGTTGCAGCATGTGCCTGAAGCTGAAATTTTAAAGCAGCAGCAGTGTTTAGGCTTAGGGCCTTTAGTGAGTTTCGCTGTGCAACAGCTGACGGGGCAATACAGCGTGGATGAAAGTATTGCAGCGCGCACATTATTATGGAATGTAGTGCAGCGTGGTTGGGAAGCACCGCTTTGCGCATTGGCTCAAATTCCCATGGAATTATTGCCGCCCGTGAAATCCACATTAGCAGACTATGGTTATTTGCATGCGCGTAATATCCCGCTGAAATTAGTGATAGCCGATCAATCGGCCGCGCTGCATGCACTTGATGTTCCGGATGATGCCGTGTTCATCAACATTGGCACGGGCGCATTTATGTTTTGTCGCGCGCCATTAGCAACATGGAATGACGCGGCTTTGCTAAATAGTTTAATAAGCAGTGACGCGAACCAGCAATCATTTGCCATTGAAGCAACGGTTAATGGTGCGGGAGCAGCATTGCAATGGGCCGCGCAGCATTTAGGCCTAAGTGATGCAGAACTTAAAACTTGCACATCCAATTTTGAAAAAATTAAGGCGCCACCCGTATTTATTAATACCGTCAGTGGTTTGGGTTCGCCATGGTGGCAAGCAGGTGACGAAACGCGGTGGTTAGACGCTGAAACGATATCGACGGATGCAAAAATAGCTGGCGTAATAGAAAGTATCATATTTCTTATTGCGCACAATATTGAGCGTATGGCTCATCACCTTCGTTTGCGAGAAATTTATTTAAGTGGCGGCGTATCTAATATTGCAGGTTTTGCGCAATGTTTAGCGAATCTCACGGATATGCCAGTAAAGCTTGCGCAACAAAGCGAAACCACGGTGTATGGGGCAGCGCGTTTGTTGGCCAATAGCATCAATGCAGCATCATTAGCACCGTTGACTTTAAGCGCCGCTTTTATGCCGAGCACTGAATCTAATCAAAGAATAGCGTTACGTAGTCGCTATCATGTTTTATTAAAACATTTACCCGCTAGTGAGCCTGTCTTATGACGCACATTAATCCTAAATCTACTGCGGCGAAGTGGGTAGCGCATCGCGGCTATCCTTATTTATATCCGGAAAATACACGCATCGGTATAGACGCGGCTTTAGCGTTAGGTGCGCTGGCATTTGAGTGCGATGTGCAATTTACCGCTGATGGTGAGCCGGTTTTATTTCACGATGTTGATATGAAACGTATCACCGGTCACAAAGGGAAACTTCATGAACAACGTTGGGAAACTTTACAACATTTTGCGGTGGGCGAACCGAGTCGTTTAGGTCGTCGTTACGAGTCGATATTGATTAGTCATTTATCGGAAGTAGTGGGTTTGCTTAAACAATATCCACAAGCGTACGCTTTTATTGAATTAAAGCCGGAAAGTTTACCTTTGCACAGTGTTGCGTATTGCGTTGATAAAATAGTAGAAACGTTAGCGGCGGTGAAAAATCAGTGGCAGTTAATTTCTTATGCCGAAGTTGCTTTACGTTATGCACGTGAACAATATGATTTGCCAATTGGCTGGGTAATGGAAAAATATAATTCTGCATTTTTAGCTACGCTAGAAGAATTGCAACCGGATATTGCGATTTGTAATATTCGTAAGCTACCACCGCCGGAAAATTTATTACAAGGAAAGTGGCAATGGATGGCGTATGTGATTAATGACGAAGAAACTTTGCAGCACAGCGAGTCGTATGCATTAGCTTATCGTGAAACCGATAATATTGGGGGATGGTTAGCGTGAATGAAGCGCCGCAATTTGATGTTGTTGTAATCGGTGCCGGAATTCACGGCGCAGGTGTGGCGCAAGCAGCTGCGGCGGCGGGTTATTCTGTGTTGGTAGTGGAGCAATATGCTGCTCCTGCGCAAGGCACTTCGAGTCGTTCTTCAAAATTAATCCACGGTGGTTTGCGTTATTTAGAGCGCGGTGCATTGGGTTTGGTTTATGAATGTTTGCGCGAACGTCGTTTGTTGTTACGCAATGCGCCCACCTTAGTTAAAGCGATTCCATTTTATTTGCCTGTGTATACGCACAGCACGAGACCTGCGTGGTTACTGTATATCGGTTTATGGATTTATCGCGTGTTGGCAGGGTGGAGTGGTATTGCGAATTTCAAACGCGTTCCGCAACACGAGTGGTCGCAATTAGATGGTTTAAATACTCAAAATTTACGCGCGGTATTTCAATATTATGATGCGCAAACGGATGATGCGGCATTAACTGCGGCGGTATTAGCGTCTGCGCAAAGATTGGGAGCGGTGATTAAATATTCAACCGTGTGCGAGCGTTTGCAATTACAGTCTGCACATGTTGATGTTGCGATTCGCAATCAAGCGCAGGCTTTAATGGTGCTGATTGAAGCAAAAGTAGTGGTGAATGCAGCAGGGCCTTGGGTGAATCATGTTGCGCGCAAAGTGCAACCGACGGTGCCTGTACATGATATTGAATGGGTGCAAGGCGCGCATATTGTATTACCCAGTTTCTCTGGAGCTGCACAGCAAGGCATTTATTATGTGGAAGCACCTGATGGTCGGCCGGTATTTATTATGCCGTGGCGAGGAAACATTTTAGTCGGTACCACCGAAACCATTTTTCATGGTGAGCCAGCGAATGTAACGGCTACCGAGGTTGAAATTGATTATTTATTAAAAATTTATAATCAATATTTTGGTAAAACCCATCTGCGGCAACACAGTGATATTTTAGAAACGTTTGCGGGTTTGCGCGTGTTACCTAAAGATAGTATTGAAGTTAAAACGAAGAGCGTTGCGCACAATAATTTGAATGCACGTTCGCGAGAAACATTATTTGTGCAAGCACCTGTACAACAGCCGCGATATTTTGCTATTTATGGCGGTAAGTTAACGGCGTATCGAGCGACTGCGGAACAAATATTAAAACAACTTCGACAAACGTTACCGCGTAAATTAGCTAAAGCGAATTCACGTACGTTAACTTTGAATTAACGCCGTTTTTCGGGTGAGGTTTGTAGGAAATCACATTTTATTAATAAAAAAAAGCCCCAGCGGGTGAGCTAGGGCGAGTGTCGTTTCCGTCGGGTGGATCCTGGTGTGGATCCTGGTGTCGTTCCTTGGTCTTGGTGGTGCGTCCTTAGCCGTGAAATCCTTGTCGCCAAATCTAAGGCATGTCCAAAAAACGATTCTTTGTGAAATCCAAGCTAGTTCCATTAATCTCGTTAGTCCTTAACGAGCTGTGCAGAGAGTCGATGGTGAGCGTCCTTACTCAGCGATCCATCGCTGCTCCCTATCCTCGCGGGAGAACATCGGTCTCCATTCGCAGTAACAATCGCATCCATGCGTCCGTGTTATGAAGGAGATTAGCGGAGGCTCTTAGCTAGCGCAAAGGCCACAGGCGTTTACTGGAGTCAGTTTTTTGACGGTCTGATGTGTAGGATAAATCCTACAGCCGCGCTTTTGCGTGGATTTAATGTGAATTTAGCCGTCATGTCGACCTCTCCGAAAACTGACATTCGGCGTTCCTTTCGGCTTTGGGTACAATATATCGCGCTAAATACCTCTACCAAGCACAGCATATAGGGGGTAGGCTTAGCACCGTTAAATCTGTCGTGTAGGACAAGCATGAGCTCGAATTATCAAGCAGCCGATATTGAAGTACTCAGTGGTCTAGATCCGGTGCGGAAACGCCCGGGAATGTATACCGATACCACTCGCCCCAATCACCTTGCCCAAGAAGTCGTGGATAACAGCGTTGACGAAGCGGTCTCGGGTCATGCCAAGCGCATCGACGTCATACTATATAAAGATAACTCGGTAGAAGTCAGTGACGATGGTCGCGGCATGCCGGTGGATATTCATCCCAAGTTAAAAATGTCAGGCGTGGAAGTCATCCTGACGAAATTGCATGCCGGTGGTAAGTTTTCAGATAAAAATTACACCTTCTCTGGTGGTCTGCATGGGGTTGGCGTATCGGTAGTGAATGCTTTATCGAAGCACTTAGATGTCACGGTGCGGCGTAATGGCAAGCAATATCATATGAGTTTTGCCGATGGTGAAAAGAAAACTAATCTAAAAGAAATTGGTACCGTACCCCCTCGGACTACGGGCACCACTGTGCGTTTTTGGCCGAATCCAAAATATTTTGACTCGGCAAATTTTTCTATTCCAAAGTTGTTGCACCTATTGCGCGCCAAAGCCGTGTTGTGTCCTGGTTTGCACGTGACATTTCTCGATGAAAAAACGGGCGATAAAACGGAATGGCAATATGAAGATGGTTTGAAAGATTATTTATTAGAAGCATTGCAAGGTTGGACCTTGTTACCAGCGCAACCTTTCTTAGGCAGTTTGCGCGGCACTCAAGAAATGGTTGATTGGGCAGTGACTTGGCTGCCAGAAGGTGGCGATTTAATTCAAGAAAGTTATGTGAATTTAGTGCCGACAGTACAAGGTGGTACTCATGTGAATGGTTTGCGTACGGGTTTAAGTGATGCCATGCGTGAATTTTGTGAGCTGCATAGTTTGTTGCCGCGCGGTGTACGACTTGCACCAGAAGATGTGTGGGATCGTGTTAGTTATGTTTTGTCGTTAAAAATGCAAGAACCACAATTTGCTGGACAAACGAAAGAACGTTTGTCATCGCGGGAGTCCGCTGCATTTGTTTCGGGTGTAGTGAAAGACTCATTTAGCTTGTGGTTAAATCAGCATAAAGATATAGGCGAAAAACTTGCGCAACTCGCGATTGATTCGGCGCAAAAACGCCTTAAAGCGGCGAAAAAAGTTGAGCGCAAAAAAATTACGCAAGGCCCCGCTTTGCCGGGTAAATTAACCGATTGCACGATGCAAGATTTAAAACGCACGGAATTGTTTTTAGTCGAAGGTGATTCTGCTGGCGGTTCTGCTAAACAAGGTCGCGAACGTGAATTTCAAGCCATCTTGCCTTTGCGTGGGAAAATTTTAAATACTTGGGAAGTAGAATCCGATCAAGTTTTGGCTTCACAAGAAGTTCATGACATTGCTGTTGCGATTGGTGTTGATCCTGGCTCGAATGATATTAGTGGATTACGCTATGGCAAAGTTTGCATACTGGCCGATGCGGATTCAGATGGCGCTCACATTGCCACGTTGTTATGCGCATTATTCTTGCGCCATTTCAAACCTTTGATTAACGCAGGCCATATTTATGTCGCCATGCCGCCGCTGTATCGTATTGACGTTGGTAAAGATGTTTATTATGCGTTGGATGATGCAGAGCGTGCGGGCGTGTTAGATCGCATCACCGCTGAAAAGAAAACCGCCAAAGTACAAGTCACTCGTTTTAAAGGCTTAGGCGAAATGAATCCGCAGCAACTACGCGAAACCACGATGAATCCCAGCACCCGTCGTTTAGTGCAACTTACCTTAGATGAAAGTGAAGACACTTTTAAAATCATGGATATGATGTTAGCCAAAAAACGTGCGTCAGACCGGCGTGATTGGTTAGAAGCCAAAGGTAATATGGCGGAAGTTTGAAACTAATTTCTAACGTAATGTTAACTCCATTAAATAATGAAAGAGCGTAGTAAATGGATATTTTAATCCTGGTTTTATTAATTGTTATAAACGGTTTGTTTGCCATGTCGGAAATGGCAGTAGTGTCTTCTCGCAAAGCACGTTTACAACGGCTTATTGACGAAGGCAATCATCATGGTGCATTAGCCGCATTAAAATTACATGATTCGCCGTCGAGCTTTTTATCGACAGTGCAAGTAGGCATTACTTTAATTGGGATTTTAAGTGGCGCCATTGGTGAAAATGCACTGATTGACCCTTTGTCTCATTGGCTAACCTCTTTCCCTGTGTTGGAAAATTACAGTCGAATGATTGCATTGACCATCGTAGTGATGGGCTTAACTTATTTTACCGTCGTGGTAGGTGAGTTAGTGCCTAAACGTATTGGTTTGTTAGCTCCTGAAAAAATTGCTGCGCGAATTTCTATCCCAATGAATGTGCTTACTAAAGCGGTGCATCCATTAGTAGTGGTCTTATCAAGCTCCAGTAGTTTTCTGATGAAATTAATTGGCGCTCATTCCAAAGATGAGCCACCGGTTACCGACGAAGAAATAAAAGTGTTGATGGGGCAGGGCGCAGAGGCCGGTATATTTCATCATAGTGAACAACAAATCGTATCGAACGTGTTGCGACTCGACGATCAACGCGCCACAGCGATCATGACGCCGCGCGTGGATTTGTATTACATCGATCTAGAAGATGGCGAGGATGAAATTAAAAACGGCATCGTCGATAGTGTTTACTCGCGTATTGTGGTTTGCGCAGGCGGGTTAGAAAATATCGTCGGCATATTAGAGTTAAGCAATTTATTAAAAGCGTCGTTCCAAGGAAATGCTTTGCAAGTGGCTGATATTGAAGCTGTGCTAACACCGCCTTTATATATTCCTGAAAATGTAACCACCACTCAATTGTTAGAAAACTTTCGTCGCTCGCAACAAAATTTAGCCTTGTTGGTCGATGAATATGGCGAGCTGCAAGGTATTGTTACCATTGCCGATGTGTTTTCATCTATCGTTGGCGACTTAACCGCATTACCAGAAATAGAAGAGCAAGATGCCGTGCGTCGTGAAGATGGTTCATGGTTAATGGATAGCAGTATTTATATAGAACGTCTTAAAGCATTGCTTGATATCCAAGAAGGCTTGCCTGGCGAAGAAAAAAATTATTACCACACACTCAGCGGATTTGTTATGCACGTCTTAGGTAGAATTCCGCGTGTTTCCGATCATTTCAATTGCGCGGGTTACCGCTTCGAAGTATTGGATATGGATAAACACCGCATTGATAAAGTGTTGGTGGCGTCGTTAGATTTAAAAAATTATCAAAGTAAATGATCTTGGATGAATATGGCCTCGGCAAAGCAATCTGCAAGTAAGCTTTTAAAAACTTAAACGATTTTAAATATCGAAGAAATTGTATTTAATAAGTGTGAATTTAAAGAGACATTAGATGGCTAAGAAAAAAGATCCAACTATTGAAATAGATTATGAAGGCGTTGAAAAACTACCCTTAAAAGAATTTACTGAAAAAGCGTATTTGGATTATTCCATGTATGTGATTTTGGATCGTGCGTTGCCGCATATTGGCGACGGTTTAAAGCCGGTGCAGCGACGTATTATTTATGCGATGTCGGAGTTGGGTTTAAGCTCGGCGTCGAAGCATAAAAAATCTGCGCGAACGGTGGGTGATGTATTAGGTAAATATCATCCTCATGGTGACTCTGCGTGTTATGAGGCCATGGTGTTGATGGCGCAGCCTTTTGCGTATCGTTATCCTTTGGTCGATGGCCAAGGTAACTGGGGTTCGCAAGATGATCCAAAATCCTTTGCGGCGATGCGTTATACCGAATCGCGGCTGTCTCCGTTTGCAAAATTATTATTGCAGGAATTAGATCAAGGCACGGTTGATTGGAAGCCGAACTTTGATGGTTCTTTAGAAGAACCGATTGTAATGCCTGCGCGTGTTCCGCATGTTTTATTAAACGGCACTACGGGTATTGCGGTAGGTATGGCGACGGATATTCCGCCGCATAATTTAAATGAAGTCGTTGCGGCATGTATTGCGTTGTTGGATGACAGCCAGTTAGAGCTGGATGATTTGTTTAAATTTATCAAAGGCCCTGATTATGCGGGCGGTGCGGATATCATTACGCCGAAAAATGAAATTCGTGAAATTTATAGAACCGGTAATGGTTCGATTAAACAGCGTGCTGTTTATCACATTGAAGATGGCGATATTGTTATTACCGCTTTACCGCATCAAGTATCGGGCGCGCGGATTTTAGAACAAATTGCGCAGCAGATGGTGGCGAAAAAATTACCTATGGTGGAAGACTTGCGTGATGAATCGGATCACGAAAATCCTACACGTTTAGTTATTGTGCCTCGCTCCAATCGCGTTGATCTCGATGAGTTGATGGCGCATATTTTTGCGACGACGGATTTGGAAAAAAATCATCGGGTTAATTTAAATGTTATTGGGCTTGATGGTCGTCCTGGCGTTAAAGGTTTGCGTCAGATTTTAATTGAATGGCTGAAGTTCCGTGTGCAAACTGTGACGCGGCGTTTGCAATGGCGTTTGGATAAAGTTGATCGTCGTTTGCATATTTTGGATGGTTTGTTAATTGCGTATTTGAATATTGACGAAGTGATTCGGATTATTCGTACGGAAGATAATCCTAAGCCCGTTTTGATGAAACGCTTTAAATTGTCGGATACGCAAGCTGAAGAAATCTTGAATTTGAAGTTGCGGCATTTGGCGAAGCTCGAAGAAATGAAGATTCGCGGTGAGCAAGATGAGTTGCGCAAAGAAAAAGATGATTTGGAAAAAACCTTAAATTCTAAAACACGTTTAAAAAATCTCATCAAAAGTGAATTAGAAGCGGACGTGAAACAACATGGCGATGCGCGTCGTTGCAAAATCAAAGAAAGTAAATTGAGCGCACAAGCGATTGATGAAACGGCTTTGATTGCCGTTGAGCCGATTACGGTAATTTTGTCAGCGAAAGGTTTGGTGCGCGCAGGCAAAGGTCATGAAATGGATCCAGCGAGTTTGCCGTTTAAAGCCGGTGATAGTTTGTTGGGTTACGTGCGTGGTCGTAGTAATCAGCCGGTGGTGTTTTTAGATTCGACAGGGCGTTCTTATAGTTTGCCTAGTCATAATTTAGCTTCAGCAAGGGGTTTTGGTGAGCCATTAAATGGTCGTTTGAATCAGCCTTCCGGCGCAGAGTTTGTGGGCATTATGATGGGCCAAGCGGATGATCATTATTTATTAGCGACTGACGCAGGTTATGGCTTCATTTGTAAATTAGATGACATGATGGCGACCAAAAAGGCCGGTAAAGGACTCATTAGTGTACCAGCGGGCGCTAAAGTGTTACCGCCCGTGCCGGTACGTGATTTGCAAGCAGATTGGATTGTAGCTGTCACAGAAGAAGGGTATATGGCTGTTATCAGTCTTACCGAATTACCGCAAATGGCGAAAGGCAAAGGGGTGAAGTTTGTGAACATTCCACCGGCGCGTTCGAAAGATCATAGTGAATATGTGAAGTTTATTGATTTGTTACAAGACGGTGAAAAACTAGCGCTGTTTGCTGGTAAGCAACATAAGTTAATGACCGGCAGCGAAGTGGATGAATACGTTACAGAACGTGCGAAGCGCGGTGCAAAATTGCCTCGTGGTTATCAAAAGATAGACAAAATGGAAGTGCAGAAAAAGGCTTAAGCTGCCGCTAATTGATTATGACGACACCACTTAAAAAGAAACAAAAAATAGGTTTGATTTTATCCGGCGGCGGTGCGCGTGCAGCGTATCAAGTCGGTGTATTAAAAGCGATTGCGGAATTAGCGCCGCATCAATCATCGAATCCGTTTGATATTATTTGCGGAACGTCTGCGGGTGCGATTAATGGCGTGGTATTAGCGTCGCGAGCGGCGTCGTTTCGACCGGCGATTCGCAGCTTAGAAGCCGTGTGGCAAAACTTCACCACCGATCAAGTTTACGAAACTGGTTTGCGTAGTATCTTACACTGCGCTTACGAATGGTTAGGACCGATGGTGTTGGGGCGTTTGGTTAAAGTACATGATTCCGTGTCTTTATTTGATAACTCGCCATTGCGGCGTTTGTTGCGACGTGTAGTACCGTTTGAAAATATTGATTTAGCCATTGAAAAAGGTTATTTGCACGCGATTAGTATCTCTGCGTCTAGTTACACATCGGGACATTCCACTAGTTTTTTTCAAGCGACGCCTGGCACTGTGCAACCTTGGGAACGGGCGCGGCGAATTGGAGTGCCGGCAAAATTAAGTTTAGATCATTTGATGGCATCGTCAGCGATTCCGATATTTTTTCCCGCAGTGAAAATTGGCGATGAATATTTTGGTGACGGCGCGGTACGCCAATTAGCGCCGATCAGTCCGGCTTTGCATTTAGGTGCGGATAAAGTATTGGTGATTGGCGTGAGCGGTGATGGTCAACAATCGAGCACGGCGCCTAAGCGTGCAACCTATCCGACGTTTGCACAAATTGCCGGCCATATGTTGAATAGTGCGTTTATTGATAGCTTGGAAGGTGATATCGAACGTCTGGAACGAGTGAATCAGACAATTGATAAAATCCCCGCACATTTGATTAGTGAGTCCGAAACACATTTACGCAAAGTGGATGTTTTAGTGATTTCACCGAGTGAGGCTTTGGATAAAATTGCCGCCCGGCATGTTAAGGAACTGCCTAAAACCGTAAGGTTTTTCTTAGGCCGTGCGGGTGCTAACCGGACATCAGGTGCGAGCATTATTAGTTATTTGTTATTTGAGCGCGGTTTTACCTCAGATTTGATTAGTTTAGGTTATGCCGATGCTATGCGGCAAAAAGAAAAATTAATTCCTTTTATGGAGTTTCCTTCGGAAACCATGGTAGCGTCCCCGTCGAGTTCTAACGTAGAATCCATCGATCGTGCAAAAAAGCGTGATTTGGCACTTTAAATTCTCTGCACTGTCCATATCAATGAATCCAATATCCTTACAGGAGATCTAAACAATGCGCCGTATCCTTTATTTTGTACTCACCAACTTAGCTATCATGGTTGTGCTGGGTATTGTGTTGAGAATTTTTGGTATTGATGGCCGTATTGTTCAAGAAAGTGGCTTGAATTTAAAAGCCTTATTTATTATTGCTTTTGTGTTTGGTATGGGTGGCAGTTTTATTTCACTGCTGATTTCTAAATGGATGGCGAAACGCAGTACGGGTGCACACGTTATTACCCAGCCTAGCAATGCAACGGAAGTTTGGTTGATTAATACGGTACGTCGTCAAGCCGAAAAAGCCGGCATTGGGATGCCGGAAGTGGCCATCTTTCCAAGCCCAGATCCAAATGCATTTGCGACAGGCGCAAATCGTAATAACGCTTTGGTCGCCGTCAGTACGGGCTTATTAGACAAAATGAGTCGTGATGAAGTAGAGGCAGTATTAGGCCACGAAATTAGTCACGTGGCGAATGGCGATATGATTACACTAACCTTGATTCAAGGTGTGTTAAATACTTTTGTCATTGTATTAGCGCGCGTCATTGGTTATGCCGTTGATAAATTTGTATTTCGTCGCGAAGAAAGCGGTCCTGGTATGGGTTACTTCATTGTCAGTATTGTTGCCGAAATTTTATTAGGTTTCCTCGCAACAATGATTGTTATGTGGTTCTCACGTCAACGCGAATTCCGCGCGGATGCAGGCGGCGCTAATTTAGCGGGCCGTAGTAAAATGGTGAATGCTTTAAAACGTTTGCAAGCGCAACATTCGCCTGCACAATTACCAGAGCAGTTAGCAGCGTTTGGTATTGCAGGTGGTTTAGGCACCGGCTTAAAACGTTTGTTTATGAGTCATCCGCCGATTGAAGAACGCATCAAAGCCCTCGAAGGTTTTAATGCTTAATTGAAGATTAGTAGTTGTTAGAAAAAAGCCGCCGTTATATAAGTAACGGCGGCTTTTTTATTGCGTATAAATAAATAATAATGTTTAAGTTAAGCCAGAAGAAAAATCATAATCCATTGTGTCAGAAGGACCTTGGAAGAAGTTGCCTTGTGTGAAGTTTGCGCCAATGACCCATAACACTGACAAACTCGCCGCATCTTCAACGTGTTGCACGATAGTGTATTTTTTTAATTCTTGCGCTTTAGCCGTGATTTCTTTTAATGTTTCTTGGTTTTGCTCGTTGCGTGACAAGTCTTGCGTAAAGTCTTTATCAAATTTTAAAAACTGTGCAGGCACGAGCGTTAATAATTTAAAGGGATCAGGCCCTTTGCCAAAGTCATCAATAGCAAAACCACAGTGAATGGTTTTAAGCAAGGTCGCAAACGCTTGCGCTAATTTTAAATGGGTAATAACGGCTTCTTCTTTGACTTCGAAAATCAACCTGCCTTTAGGTAAATCAGCCGCTTTGGTTTTTTCACCAATCCAGCGGAATAACTCTTTATCTTCAAGTGAGCCGCCGGTGAGCTTCACAAAAAACACAGTATTCGGACGCGTTTTTAAACGATTGGTTAATTGACCGAGTGCATTACTAATAACCCAACGATCTAACACTTTCGACATTTTAGTGCGTTCGGCCGCGGGTAAAAAGTCGCCGGTAGAGACGCGCTCACCTTTTTCATTGCGCATTTCCATAAAAACTTCATAACGTTCCATTGTGCCGCCATCGAGCTGCACAATGGGTTGATACAATAAATGAAAACGTTTTTCATCGAGCGCAGCTTTGAGGCGCTTAACCCATGCAGCATCCATTTGCTTTTGAGTCATTTCGCCTTCTTTCGGACGATACGTTGCTAAGCGATTGCCGCCTTCTTCTACCGCCGTGTTATAAGCTTTTTCAGCACGCGCAATACCTTCGTTAACATCTAATTCTGCATCGTCCACAATGCTGGCGCCGAGTGATGCATTGATCGTGACAGATTTTGAACCTACCGAACTAATCTGTTCACCGATAACTTTGATAAGCTTGTCGCTGAGCATTTTTAGTTTTGCTTCATTGCCGTGTGGTAATAAAATTAAATATTTACCACCTTCGTGACGACCGGCTAAATCTTGTTCGCTGATATTTCTTTTAATTAAATCCGCAATATCGGATAAGACTTGATCGCTACCGACTAAGCCAATAACTTCTTGGATTTGTTTGAAGTTATCAATGCCGAGCAATGCAAGCGTTAATTGTTTGGTCGCAGTGACTTGCGGAATGACTTTGCCAAATTTTTCTAAAAATGCTTGGCGATTTAATAAACCGGTCAGTGGATCAAGCTTGCTGAGCTTATGAATTTGTTCTTCTAATTCTTTAGAGTCGGTTTGTTGCCGAATAATAATCTGTGTGCAAGGCTCGCCTTCAATGCTGGCAGGGCTGAATTCCATTTTGGCGCGGAACTCATTATTTTGGGTGTTCGTTAAACGTGTTTCGTATTCAATCGCTTTGTCGCTGTGTTCATCTAAACCGCGTAAGAATTTTTTGAAGGTTTCTTGTTGATCCGAAATTACCAAATCCATAATTGGTAAACCTTCGATATCATCAAAGGCGGCGAAGCCCAATAATTCTAAATAGGCTTTGTTTGCATAAACGTGCATACCAACGTGAACATAGGCGATAGCATCGCGAGAATTATCCATTAATGCGTGGTTACGCGCTTCGGCTTCTTTGTAAAGTTTTTCGACAACTTTGAAATCTTTTAATGCGCGTGAGCGTTCAAATTCGCGTTTGACGACCAGCGTTAGATGATCTAAGTCGCGACGAATTATGCGATCACAAGCGCCATTTTTGAGTGCATCAATAATGGATAATTGTTCGGGCGTATCACAAATTACAATGACGGACGCACTGGAATCAGTTTTTTCTAAAGCGACTTTTAACTCGGACAATGATGGAACTGTTTTATTTTTGTAACTGAAGAAAATAATATGCGGTTGATGTTGTTGCAGGACTTCTGCAATTTTATCTTCTGCTCGCAAGGACTGCGGACGCACAGCAAAGCCCACTGACCGTGCTGCTTTTAAAAAGTTTTCGGCTTCATTGGCAGAGTCTTCTATGACCAGTATTCTGACTGCGTTCTCTTTCGCCAACCTGGATTCCTCGAAGTCTTAATGGATGACTTATGAGTAATAAGCACATCTTAAATAGAATGGGTATTCTCTCAGCTTTTGAACATTTCGACCAGTTGGCCAATAGCTGAAGGGGTTTTTCAGCGAGCGACCCACGTTTTGGATAATTCACCCGGAATTTCGCGCACTAAACGAGGCAATAAATAACCGGGTAATTGTGCTTGTAGGTTTTGCCAGAGCGCCAGCGCCTCAGCTTCAGGCACTTCAAAATGTTGGGCACCCTGCACACGATCTAATAAGTGCAGGTAATAGGGCTGTACGCCGTGCGCGAATAGGTTTTCCGCTAAATTGACTTGTGCATCAATTGAATCATTAACGCCTCGTAATAAAACGGTTTGATTGTATAGATGCGCACCCGCATTGCGTAAAGCGCGCAAAGCCAGCACAACCTCATGATTGATTTCATTGGCATGATTGGCATGAATCACATGTACGTGAGTTTTTCCGCTCGCGGCGATCAATTGTAGTAACTCAGTATCAATACGTTCGGGTAACACCACGGCTAAGCGGGAATGCAGACGTAGGCGTTTGATATGCGGGATGGTGGCTAAACCTTCCAATAAAGGTGCCAGTCGTTGATTGCTTAAACTCAATGGATCGCCGCCACTCAGAATAACTTCTTCGATATCGTTGTGTTGCCGCAGGAAGGTGAGCGTGTGTTGCCACTGGGCTTGTGCTGCGTGCTGGTCGTTATAAGGGAAACTGCGTCGAAAACAATAACGGCAATGAATTGCGCAGGCACCGGTGCTGATTAATAAAGCACGACCGTGATATTTGCGCAAAATACCGCTTTGTTGCACTGCGGCTAAATCACCTACTGGATCATTGCTAAAGCCCGGCGTTGTTTCGCATTCGGCGGCCAAGGGTAAAACTTGGCGCAACAAGGGATCGTTGGGATCACCCTTACGCATACGGGCGGCATAGCCCTGCGGGACTAATAAAGGAAATAATTTGGCTGCTTGCCGTGCGGCTAATAAGCGGGCCGGGTCGTTTAATTGCACATAATTCAACAACGCTTCCGGATCGCGAAAAGCTTGATTGAGCATTTTCTGCCAAATAGGTAGTGCATGAGATGCGACGACAGACGAGGACTCAGGTATCATACCGCCCCTTAGAATCAACACCCAGTTGAGACGGAGTGATTGCGTGGCATCATACAGCACTAGTGAATTTAAGTCCGGCTTGAAAGTCTTATTTGATGGTGATCCGGCCAGTATTGTCGAAAACGAAATTGTGCAGCCGGGTAAAGGCCAAGCCTTTAATCGGGTCAAAATTCGTAATTTAAAAACCGGTCGTGTAGTCGAACGCACGTATAAATCTGGTGATTCTATTGAAGCCGCTGACGTGGTCGATACCGATTTACAATATCTCTATAACGATGGCGAGTTTTGGCACTTCATGGATACTGAAAGCTACGAACAATTAGCTGCAGATGAAAAAACCGTGGGTGACGCAAAAATTTGGTTGAAAGAACAAAGCACCTGCCAAGTGACATTATGGAATGGCCAACCTTTATGTGTAACGCCGCCTAATTTTGTGGTGTTACAAATAACCGAAACTGATCCTGGTGTGCGCGGAAATACCGTGCAAGGCGGTACGAAACCAGCCAAATTAGAAACGGGCGCGGTGGTGTATGTTCCGTTGTTTATCGATCAAGGTGAGCTGATTCGTGTGGACACGCGTAATAACAGCTACGTGTCGCGGTTTAAAGAATAAAAAGAATAATTAGTCATCTCAATGACTGAGCAATGGCAGCCCGGAATTACGCAGCACACATTGCGGATCCGGGCTGAATTATTAAAAACCCTTCGAAATTTTTTTGCGGTGCGTGATGTATTAGAAGTACAAACGCCGCTGCTGTCACGCAGTGCTAATCCAGATCCGAATGTCATTCCGCTCACGGCTAAATTGCATTTACGTGGCCAACCTACTGCGCACTATTTACAAACCTCGCCTGAATTTGCAATGAAGCGTTTGTTGGCAGCGGGCAGTCCTTCTATTTATCAAATCGTAACGGTATTTCGTGATTACGATTTAAGTGCGCGACATTTGCCTGAGTTTGCTTTGTTGGAATGGTATCGCATCGACTTTGATCATTACGCGTTAATGAACGAAGTAGAAATGTTGTTACATGAATGCCTGCATATTGTACAGCGTGATTGTCCTGCGGTGCCGCGTTATTCTTATGCGCAGTTATTTCAACAATATGCTGGTTTTAATGCTGATTTTGATCCAAATAACATCAGCGCGGCTACGCTGCGAGAACATTGTGTTGCTGCTGGTTTTGCTATTCCTGATAGCATGTTGGATGCAAATAATGTTTTAAATAATCGCGATGTTTGGTTGGATTTTATTTTGAGTTTGCATATCTTGCCGCAGTTACCCAAATCACCTTTATTTATTTATGATTATCCTGTCTCGCAAGCGGCCTTAGCGCAAATTGTAATGGCATCCGATAAGGTCACGCCGGTTGCCGCACGTTTTGAATTACTGTGGGGTGATCTAGAATTGGCGAATGGTTTTTATGAATTAACAGATGCGATCGAACAACGACAACGTTTTGAATCTGATCTACAACAGCGCGCACAGCGCGGCTTGTCTGCTGTGACGCTTGATGAAAATTTTTTAATGGCATTGCAAATGGGATTGCCGCGTTGTGCAGGTGTTGCTTTAGGCATTGAACGCTTGCTGATGGTGTTGTTAGACGCGACGCATATACGCCAAGTCACTGCATTTGCCGATGACTTTGTAAATGAATAACTGCTTAAAGTGAGGTTATGAATGCGAACAGTTTTTTTGTGCGTAACTATTTTGTTAGGTGTAATAACTTTTTTAGTGGTATTGAATACCCGCAATGAAAGTCGGATTTACGCGAGCATCAATATTCGATTTTTTGCAGCGTGTCCAGTCTTGGTTGTAATGTGGGCGGGGGTGTTTGCATTATTTCCGAATGAAGAGCAGCCGCTGTGGCATTGTCTGTTAATGCTCATTCCTATTTTATTATTTGCTTTATATGGCGCGTGGTTTGAAAGCTCTGCAGAACGCGCCGGCTTGAGTAAACGTGCATTTGCTATTGTGGTAGTCAATAAAAATGGCAAAACCCTTAGCTTTAAACAAGCATGGTCGCGCAATTTTTGGAAATTATTGTTGTTGCCGCTCGCGCCGTTGAGTTTGTATTTAGCGGGACGGGATGCGCGGCGACAAAGCTTGCATGATCGAATGGCCAATACCTTTGTAATGTGGAAAGACCCGCGATTTGATAATAAAGACCAGGAGAGTGGCTATAAAGTCGAATATAAATAGTCCATTGTTGTGCAAGATAAGGTTCTTATCCTCGGTAATTGCTGCAAAATGGTGCGTAGTTCACGGCTTTTTCGCAACCATTGACAGAGCAGCTTTCGCGTTTAAAATGTGCGGCCGCAAAGGGGTCTCTGCTTGTTCAGCGGAACACGTTAGAGCGCAGATTTCACCGCCAACTTAAGAAAAGTTGGGCTGGCAGGCACTTTGCCTTGCTGATGTTACGACCATATGTACGTTAAATGATTTGATTGCAATCCTCCAGGGGGAAACATGAGCGCTCCAACCGCACATATCGACACTTTTGTTCGTGATGGCTTACCGCCCGTCGCTCAGTGGCCAGAGTTTTTATTTGATTTACCCGAACTGCAATATCCTGAAGTGCTTAATTGTGCGACTGAGTTATTAGATAAACATGTGGCGGCTGGCAAGGCCAATAAGGTGGCTATTTATTCGGATAGCGGTAATTGGACTTATGGTGAGTTGTTAAAAAAATCTAATCAAATCGCCAATGTGTTAACGCAAGATTTAGGTTTAGTCGCAGGCAATCGCGTGATTTTACGCGCGGCTAATAATCCCATGTTAGTTGCTTGTTGGTTCGCAGTAGTGAAAGCCGGCGGTATTGTCGTGACGACGATGCCGATGCTGCGTACTTCAGAATTAGAAGCCATTATTAATAAAGGTAAAACCAGCATTGGTTTGGTTGATAGCCGTTTAGCCGATGATTTGCGCAAAGCCGCGCAGTCTTCCAAAGACCTCAAGAAAGTAGTGTCCTGGGGCGATGGTGAATTGGAAAAACTGATGGCGAGTAAATCGGATCAGTTTGAAAACGTAAAAACCTATCGTGATGATCCTTGTTTATTAGCATTCACCTCCGGCACGACGGGTGTACCAAAAGCTCCTGTGCATTTTCATCGTGATGTGTTGGCGATGGCCGATTGTTTTGCGCGTTACACTTTAAAGACCACTGAAAATGATATTTACGCCGGCAGCCCACCGTTAGCGTTTACGTTTGGCTTGGGCGCAGAGTTAATTTTCCCGCTGCGTTTTGGCGGATCCGCCGTCATGATTGAAGCACCTGCGCCAGGTGTTTTATTAGATTACGTACAAAAATACAAAATCACCGGCTTATTCACCGCGCCTACGGCGTACCGTGTCATGACCGCCGACGTGAAGAAATTCGATATTTCTAGTTTACGGTTCTGCGTATCAGCGGGGGAGCCTTTGCCCAAACCCACTTCTGATGGTTGGTTTGAAGCAACGGGCCACCGTATTATTGATGGCATTGGTTCTACTGAAATGATTCATATCTTTATTTCAGCCGCAGGCGATGAGATTCGCCCAGGTGCTACCGGTAAACCCGTGCCGGGCTATCAAGCCTGCGTGTTGGATGATGAAAATCAGCCTTTACCTGCAGGTAGTATCGGTAAATTGGCGGTTAAAGGCCCTACCGGTTGCCGTTATTTGAATGATGATCGCCAAGCAAACTATGTTGCGAATGGTTGGAATGTGACCGGCGATACTTATCAAATGGATGAAGACGGTTATTTTTGGTTTCAAGCGCGGGCCGATGACATGATCATTTCGTCTGGCTACAACATTGCAGGACCTGAAGTGGAAGTGGCGTTGCTAACGCATCCTGCGGTGAAAGAAACCGGCGTTGTCAGTTCGCCTGATGAAGATCGTGGCAATATCGTCAAAGCCTATATTGTGTTGCATGATGATCAGAAAGCGAGTCCGGAGCTGATAAAGATTTTGCAAGATCATGTTAAAAATACTATTGCACCGTTTAAATATCCACGGGCAATTGAGTTTGTAGATAGTTTGCCTAAAACCAATACGGGCAAAGTACAGCGTTTTAAATTGCGTGAAATGGAATTAGAAAAAGCCAAAGGCGCTGCCTAATTTTTTGCGCAGTTAATGTGGTTCAAGTATCGCCGGAGCTAGACTCCGGCGATTTTTTTATGCACGCTTAGTCTCATTATTGATTTAGCCAGGAAAGGAGCACCGCATGGTCAGCGCCGTTGTTTTAATTAAAGCCGAACCACAGATGATTAATGAAGTCGCGGAAAAATTGGCAGCGCTCGATGGTTGCAGTGAAGTATTTTCGGTTGCAGGACGTTATGATTTAGTCGCGATTGCACGTGTGACACGGAATGATGAATTAGCAGATTTAATCAGCGTGCGTATGGCAAAAGTGGGCGGTATCGTCAGTTTGGAAACCTTGATTGCTTTTAAAATGTATTCACGTGATGAATTGGAATCGGCTTTTTCTGTCGGTATGGAAGAATAAGCGTTTAGTAGTTCATTACTCCGAATTTTTTATGAATTAAACCTGCGCTGCTGAAGCGGCGAGTGTTATTACTTTAAGGAGCATCACCAATGACCGATTACATTGCCCCCGTGCGCGACATGATGTTTACCTTGCAAGAGTTGGCGGGTTTAGATGCCTTGAATCGTTTGCCTGCGTATGCAGAAGCGACACCTGATATTGCTGAAGCTGTTTTAACGGAAGCAGGTAAGTTAGCGAATGGTGTAATCGCACCTTTGAATGTTTTAGGTGATCGCGTCGGCGCGCGCGTGGTCGGTGATGCAGTGGTCGTCCCTGATGGTTTTAAAGAAGCGTACGATCAATACGTGGAAGGTGGTTGGCCTGGCATGGCGTTATTTCCAGAATTTGGCGGCCAGGGTTTGCCGCAAATTATTGGCGCGTCGCTAATCGAAATGATTTCATCAGCGAACTTAGCATTTTCATTATGTCCCGTATTAGGTCATGGTGCGGCAGAAACAGTAGAAGCCCATGCGAGTGACGCTTTAAAAGCAACCTATTTACACAAAATGGTTTCCGGTGAATGGACGGCGACGATGAATTTAACTGAACCGAGTGCGGGTTCGGATTTATCTGAATTAAAAACCAAAGCGATTCCGCAAGGCGATCATTATTTAATTACCGGCCAGAAAATTTTTATTACCTGGGGCGAACATCCGCTTACTAATAATATTGTGCATTTAGTGTTAGCGCGACTGCCTGATGCACCCGCAGGCACGCGCGGCATTTCATTATTTTTAGCGCCAAAATTTTTAGTTAATGCCGATGGTAGTTTAGGTAAACGCAATGATTTACGCGTGGTCTCGGTAGAACACAAAATGGGCATTCACGCGAGTCCCACCTGCATCATGAGTTTTGGTGATAACGGTGGTGCGGTAGGCTATTTAATCGGCAAAGAAAATGCTGGCTTAGCGTGCATGTTTACAATGATGAATCACGCGCGTTTGTCCGTAGGTTTACAAGGTATTGGCGTTGCGGAACGTGCTTATCAAAGCGCCGTTGCGTATGCCAAAGAACGTCGTCAAGGTCGTGTGCCGGGCGTTGAAGGGCAAGTCAGCATTATTAAACATCCCGATGTGCGTCGTATGTTAATGACCATGCGTGCATTAACGGAAGCGAGTCGTTCTTTAGCGTATGTGGCGGCAGCTTCTTTGGATTTTGCGCATCATGCCGACGATGAAAAAACCAAAGTCTTTCATCAAGCACGCGTCGATTTATTAACGCCCATCGTTAAAGGTTGGGCCACAGAAATTGCACAAGAAGTTACTTATTGGGGTGTGCAAGTGCATGGCGGTATGGGTTTCGTCGAAGAAACCGGCGCTGCGCAATATTCTCGTGATGTGCGCATTACCGCTATTTACGAAGGCACTAATGCAATCCAAGCCGCCGACTTAATTCGCCGCAAAATTTTTATGGATAAAGCGCAAGCAGTGAATCAATTGCTTGATGATATGCAAAAAACGGTTACTGATTTAGCGCAAGCTGGCAGCAGTTTTGCAGCGACGCATACGGCTTTGAAAAAAGGCGTTGAAGAATTACAAGCCGGCGTGCAGTGGGTTATACAAAACTTTGAAAAAGATCCTGCTGCGATGGGTAATGGTGGTTGGAATTTCTTGATGTTGATGGGCACCGTTACCGGTGGTTGGTTGTTAGCAAAAGCTGCATTAATAGCCGAGCAAAAAATGCCGAATGATAATTATGCCAAAACCAAAAAAATCACCGCACGTTTTTATGCTGATCAAATAATGCCCAGAGCTAATGCCTATTTAGCGGCCGCACAAGCCGGTGCAGAAAGTGTAATGGCGTTTACAGAAAGTGATTTTTAATATTTTTTTAATCTTGATGATTCACGTAGGTGTGATGTAGTTATGTCAAAATTTATCACTGAAACTGTGTTGCATGTGCAGCACTGGAATGAAACCCTGTTTAGTTTTTCTACCACACGGGATAGTAGTTTTCGTTTTGAAAATGGTCACTTTGTGATGATTGGTTTGGAAGTAAATGGTAAGCCCTTAATGCGCGCTTATTCTATTGCCAGTCCCAATTACGCTGAGCATTTAGAGTTTCTCAGTATTAAAGTACCCAATGGCCCATTAACATCACGTTTACAGCATTTAAAAGTAGGCGACAAAATTTTAATGAGCACCAAGCCTACGGGTACCTTGGTCGCACATGATTTATTGCCGGGTAAAAATCTTTATTTGTTTAGCAGTGGTACCGGCTTAGCGCCGTTTATTAGCATTATTCAAGATCCGGATGTGTACGAAAGTTTTGAAAAAATTATTATGGTGCACGGTGTGCGTTATGTCAGTGAATTGGCGTATCACGATTTTATTAGCAAAGAATTGCCCGATAATGAGTTCTTTGGTGAATTAGTCCGCGAAAAATTAATTTATTATCCTACTGTTACGCGCGAGCCCTTTAGAAACCAAGGCCGCCTTACGCAACTAATTGAGATTGGTAAATTATGTAAAGATATTGGTTTGCCGCCACTCAATCCGGTTACTGATCGTGCCATGATTTGTGGTAGCCCTGCCATGTTACAAGATACGCGTAATTTATTAGATGCGCGTGGCTTTAAAATTTCGCCGCAAACCGGCGTGCCGGGCGATTATGTGATTGAGCGTGCGTTTGTTGAAAAGTAGTGCTTACAATGAATTGAAATTTATTTTTTGATTTTTTGTAGGTTTTTTTAACTGGCGTAGTCACGATAATTTTTTAATAAATGTTCGACGCTGCGTGCAGCTAACGCATATAAACTAAACGTCGGACTGACCGCTCCTACGCTAGGAAATAATCCGCCACCCGCAATAATTAAATTAGGAATGTCATGCGTGTGTCCGTAACTATCAGTTACGGAGCTGCGTGGATCCTTGCCCATGATAGTGCCGCCGAGTACATGCGCGGTGACGAGTGGGCCATTCCAACTTTGTTCAGACCCTGCTGCTTTAAAAATTTCTAAACCTTGTTGATTAACTGTTTGCCACAAGTTGGCGCTGTCTTTATGCAAACTGTGCACAACATGCGCACGCGGTATACCAAAAACATCGCGTTCTTTACTGAGTTCCACGCGATTATCTTTTTGCGCAAGCGTTTCATTCACGGAGCTCATGGTGCCCATGTGTTGCGCGGCTTGTTGCATGAAAGTGTGTAATTTTGCACCAAACAAATCTGGCCGTGTCATCGCAATGCCTAATATATCGTTAGGTTTTAATGCGGTGCCAATGCCCCACATGTAACTACCGAAACTATTTTTTTGTTTTTTATTATCGTAATGATCTTGGCAAATTAATTGGCCGGTAGGTACACCCAGATAATTATGAGTTTCATCAGTAAAAATACCGTAGACACTACTAATGCTATGACAACTAAAATAATGGCCGACTAAACCACTGCGATTCGCTAAACCATTAGGAAACTTGTTGTTAGCGGAGTTGAGTAAAATGCGCGGATTTTGAATGGCAGAGGCGGCGAGTATCACGAGTGTTGCGTTAATGTTATGTACGTTGCCGCTAGCATCAAAATATTCTGCGCCACTGACGCGATTTTTTTTATCCATCAAGAGTCGACTAACCGTTACGCCCGTAATAAATTGCGCACCGGCTTTGCGTGCTTGTGGAATATGCGTAACTAAAGGATTCGCAAGCGCTTGAATAGGGCAACCTGCATCGCACCAACCATCATAAATACACGCAGGCCGATCATTATAAGTAGTGGTGTTAATGGCGGCGGGAGTTGCCGCCGTGTGTAATCCTAATTTATTAAAACCACGCGCGATGATGGCGCTGTGCGGAAAATTCGGCATCGGTGGCATTGGATAATCCGCTGCAGGCGGACGCCATGTTTCAGCTTTACTATCACCACTGACACCAATTTCAGTTTGAATTTTATCGTAGTAAGGACGCAGATCTGAATAAGCAATAGGCCAATCTAAACCGCGACCATACGCACTGTGCAAATTAAAATCATTTTCGTGTAAGCGCGGCCAACCTGCGTAATGATGTAATGCAGCGCCTCCTAAACCCCAACCGGTTGCCATGTTATGACCAATCGCATGAGTGCCGCTGCGTTCGACTGCAGGACCGCCCCATTTCAAACGTCGCGCCCAAATTTGTGAACTGTATAAATCACGTAACTCCCACGCCGGACCTGATTCCAATACCGTAACCGTTTTACCTGCACTCGCAAGTTGTGCAGCGTAATACGCACCCGCGGCACCGGCGCCAATGATTAATACTTCGGTTGCTGCTGGATAGAGTGAGGATTCGTTTTTCATGGATCTCTACATATTGTGAGTGGTCTGCACTGACCAAAAAGCGTGTGTCTGTTAAGATAAGCAACGCATATTCGTTAAGCTTGCATCATGCCATGAGTTGATAATGCACTAATCCACTCACCGACTAAAGAGCGTAATTCAAAGAGGAATTGTTATGCCGCATACCGTATTAATTGCAGGAGCAACAGGTCGTTTAGGTGAACCCGTCGCGCGCCGTTTATTGGCCGATGGTTATGCTGTGCGTATTTTAGCGCGTAATACTACACAGGCACGGCAACAATTAGGCGAAGGTTTCGCGTATGTGGCAGGAGACGTAACACAAGCAGAAAGTTTGCCTGCGGCGTTGGTCGGTGTGGATTCAGTTTATATTAGTTTGCGCGGCACCAATACGATTGCCAGTTATGAGCAGAATGAATTATTAGGCACACAAAATTTAGCAAAAGCAGCAGCGCAAGCGGGTGTGCAAAGAATAGTGTATTTATCCGGCGCAGGTGATTTGGCCGCGCATGCCGATTTTCCTGTGGCACGTATTAAGTTGGGCGCAGAGCGTGCGTTAATAGAATCAGGTGTACCTTATACTATTTTACGTGCCACCCATTTCATGGAATTTTTGCCGATGTTTGTGCGTGGCAAACGCGCAACAGTGATAGGCCATCAACCACATGCTTATCATTATTTAGCCGTCGATGATTATGCTGAAATGGTCAGCCAAGCGATAAAAAATAGTGCGGCCGCCAATACAACATTAACCGTGTATGGTCCTAAAGCGTACACTATGCAGGCGGCGTTAGAAGTGTACAAACAAATTTGTGCGCCCAATATAAAAGTAGATAGCTTACCGCTGCCACTATTTAAATTTATTGCGTGGTTAACGCGCAATCCCGATATGCGCTGGGCTGCGATCTTGTTCAGTGGTTTTCAACGGATTGCTGAATTAGGTGCGGCGCAGAGTAAAGAAGCAAATGAATTATTGGGTGAGGCCGGCACGACATTAGAGCAATGGTGCGAAAATTATAAAATGCATTTAAAGCCATAAAAATATTTGTAACCTAAATGTTTTATTCGCGTTACGATATAGTATAAATTAAGCCTATGGGTTACCCGCTACAGAGACGTTCTAACGTCCCGCTTAAATTTGCGTACGTTTATAAAGAACTTCTGCTTAGCATAATTTAACTAATATAAAGCCTACTGTGAATTTTAGGCTAAATAACCGCCACTATAGGGATTTATTAATGAGCGTAGAACGATTGGCCAGTGCTTTGCGAAAAGCGTATCAAAAACGGGAAGCCTTTGAGATAACACCAGAACATATTCCTGCTTCTTTAGAAGAGGCGTATGCAGTGGCGGATGCTCTAGTAGAAGATGCAGTAGTAATCGGTTGGAAAGTAGGTGCGACCACCATTGAAGGCCAAAAATTTCTCAATATTAAAGCTCCCTTTAGTGGCCGCATTTTTGCTCGCACGCTATACCATTCTCCGGCGGTATGGCCCTTGCGCCATGAACCTATCAGTGTCGAACCTGAAATCGGTTTTTTGCTAGGTCAAGATTTAGTAGACCTAGGACAACCTTATGATGTGCACACTATTTTGCCAGCGATTAAAGCCGTAGTGCCAATGTTAGAAGTGAATTGGTCTTGTTATATAGATCCTTTTAAATTTGGTGGTTTGCCCTTAGTGGCCGCCAATGGCGTGAATGTAGGCGTGATTGTTGGGCCAAGTGTTTTTGATTGGGGACCTGAAACCGCGAAACAAGCGAAAGTATTTGTGTCGTGTAATAACAATGTCGTTGAACAAGGCCAAGGCAGTATTGTATTAGGCGATCCTTTGAATGCCTTAGTTTGGTTGGCTAATCATGGCGTGCAAAATGGTCAGATCTTGCGTGCAGGTCAATATATTGCACCAGGCGCGTTAACCCGGCTGGTGCATGTACAGTTAGGTGATCAAATCACCGCCGATTTTGGTGCGTTAGGTAAAGTCAGTGTCACGATCAGTAGTGCACCTTAAATGATGTAAAAGATCACACCGACGATCTTGAAGATCGGCGGTGTGTTATCCGTAATTTCAAAAAGAAAAATACACGTGCTGCAATCTTATTAACGGATCATGTTGTGCGTTGATCGAATAAGGGTAGCGTCTCTTTATTATTACTTTTCCCCGTATCGCCTTCACAATCACCATAAAGACCTGAATTCCGGGGTGGAATACGTGGATTAAGGTGTTTTGTATTGTGCTCCACACTGAAAGTTATGGGGGGCATTCCAAAAAGCATTAGCTATTCGGTCTAGTCGAGACCACCATTTCCTTTAGTATTTGTCCCTTATTGCGGCGCATTGTGTTTCTTAGCCGATATGCCTACGTTTGTTTTCTAGGAGTTCCGTAATGTTGAAAGATCGTATTGAAGGCAAATGGATTGATAGTTTTGTTTACATGTTTGAATGTTGCAACGTCAAAAAAGGCGATGTGGTAGCGATTTTGTCGGAAACCCAATCGCGTGAAATTAACGTGCATTTATCTGAACTCGCTTTATTGCGCATTGGTGCGCGTCCTTTCCATATTATCTTGCCGACATTGCCGCAGGATGCACCCGTGCCGGTGCGTTCAACGGGTTCATCGTATGTGATTGGTGAATTGGAACCAGTATTAAAAGCGTTAACCAGTGTGGGTTTTATTGCTGATTTAACGGTGGAAGGCGTGATTCATTCGCCTGAAACACCGATTATTTTAGGTTCCGGTGCACGCAGTGTTTATATCAGTAATGAGCATCCTGAAGTTTTAGAACGTCTGCCGCCTAATCCTGCATTAAAACCAAAAATTCAAGCCGGCAAAGAAATGATGCAAAAAGCCAAATTGATGAAAGTCACATCAAAAGCGGGTACTGATTTAACCGTTACCATGACGGGTGCACGTGTGGGTGGCAATTTTGGTATTTCAGATAACCCGGGTCAGTTGTCTAGTTGGCCAGGTGGCATTAATAGTTGTTTTCCTGCGGTGCATTCTACTAATGGTGTGCTGGTATTAGATCGTGGTGATATCAATTTAACCTTTAAGCGTTATTTAGAAAATCCTATTAAATTAATTATCGAAGATGATTTTGTTGTCGATATTCAAGGCGATCATTTTGATGCAGAAATCATGCGCAGTTATTTTGCGGCATGGGGCGATAAAAATGCGTACGGTGTATCACACGTTGGTTGGGGCATGAATCCTGGCGCGCGTTGGGATGCGCTGATTATGTATGACAAAGGCGAAGTAAATTGCACTGAACAACGCGCATTTGCCGGTAACTTTTTATATTCCACGGGTGCGAATCCTTCAGCGGGTCGTTACACCTTGGGTCATTATGATTTGCCTGTGCGTAACACCACGATTGATCTCGATGGCAAGATCATTATTAAAGATGGCATATTGCAAGGCGAATTGGCTTAATCCTTTTTTAACTTATCATTGCCGTGTTTAACGCGCGGCAATTTTTTTATTGGCATGGATGTCTTGCGTACCCAACGTATTCAGCGTACGTGTTCTTGCAATCATGACACGAGTTACATCATGCAAAATATTCAAACAATTAAAATTGCCGGCCAGCCACAGATCGCGGTGGATGTTGCAGGTGCTGGCCCTTTATTAATTATGATGCACGGCATTGGTGGTAATAAAACTAATTGGCGCGCGCAAGTGAGTGCATTTAGTGAATTTTTAACGGCGGTTGCTTGGGATGCGCGTGGTTATGGTGAATCAGATGATTACGCTGGCCCATTAAATTTTGCAGATTTTAGCCAAGACTTATTACGCATCATGGATCATTTTGGCGCTCGTAAAGCACACATTATGGGATTGTCGATGGGCGGGCGCATTAGTTTAGATTTCTATGCGCGTTATCCAGAAAGAGTCGCAACATTAACGTTGTGTGATACCAGCGCAGGCTCTAAAAAAGTTGCAAGCGCAGAAGAAGTTGATAAATTTTTAGCTTTACGCAAACAACCTTTATTAGACGGTAAAACGCCGGCCGATATTGCACCCGATGTAGCAAAAAGTTTAGCTGGCGTTTCAGTGACACCGGATAAGTTTCAATTGTTAGTTGATAGTTTGGCCGAGTTACACGCCGAGTCGTATATGAAAACCTTAGACTGTGTAACACGTTATACGTCATTCCCCGAGTTTAATACGATCACAGTACCCACTTTATGCGTGGTGGGTGAAGAAGATCGGATTGCTTTGCCGGAATACGTTAAACATATGGCCGATAATATTCCCGGCGCTATTTTCCGCGAATTACCAAAAGCGGGACACGTCTCAAATGTAGAACGGCCTGAACTTTTTAACGCGGCGGTTTTACCTTTCTTGCAACAACATCGCACATTAGCTATTTAAAATATTTTCCATTCACGCGTTTTTTTATCAGGGATGATGTCTCGTTATGTCTGATACCTGCGATATTGCAATTATTGGTGCGGGTGCTGCTGGCTTGATGGCGGCGATTTGGGCGGCGCAAACTTCGCCTAATGCAAAAATTTTGGTGCTGGAAGGCGCCAAAAAAACCGGCGCTAAAATCTTAGTTGCGGGCGGTGGTCGTTGTAATGTGACACATTGCGAAGTGAATGCTGAAGATTATGCGGGCGGCTCACGCAATATTATAAAAAAAGTGTTACGTCGTTTCGATGTCGCCGCCACCGTCGCATTTTTTAAACAACATGGCGTGAATTTAAAAAAAGAAGAAACGGGAAAATTATTTCCGGTCAGTGATAACGCGCATGATGTGTTAGCGGCTTTATTGCAAGCGCTACAAAAATCGAATGTTAAATTAATTAATCAATACCGTGTGCAAACCCTTATTCGTAATGATAAAGAATTTATTATTACCGGCACCGGTAATTCCGTGCATGCAAAAAAAGTTATTTTAGCGACGGGTGGAAAAAGTTTGCCGAAGTCAGGCTCTGATGGCGCGGGTTACACCTTCGCGCAAAGTTTAGGTCACAGCCTTACGCCAGCCATCTTGCCCGCTTTAGTTCCTTTGTTATTACCTAACACCCATTTTCTGACTACATTGTCTGGACTGACATTGCCGGCAAATTTATCTTTAGTAAATACGGCGGGGAAAAGCGTCATTAGTTTTACCGATTCATTATTGTGCGCGCACTTTGGCTTGTCGGGACCCGTAGTATTGGATGTCAGTCGTTACTGGTTAGCCGCGCAACACGCGCAAGACAATTTAAATTTGCATATCAATTGGCTGCCGCAGATGACGATAGAAAATTTTTCGGCTGCATTACGCGAAGGTGGCCGCAAAACAGTGCGTAATTTTTTAAAAATATATTTACCCGCGCGCTTAGCCGATGCGCTTTGCGAAGAAAGCGGCATTGCTCTTGAAGAGCCCTGCGATCAATTACGCCGCGATGCTCGCCAAAGGTTAACGAATAATCTTTTTACAATGACCGTACCCATTACCGGCAGTCGTAGTTTTACTCATGCGGAAGTTACCGCCGGTGGTATTCCTTTAACTGAAATAGATGTTGCGCGAATGCAGTCGAGGGTATGCCCGGGTTTATTTTTGTGTGGAGAAGTTTGTGATGTAGACGGTCGTATCGGCGGTTTTAATTTTCAGTGGGCATGGGCGAGTGCTTATATTGCGGGCATTTCAGCTGCGGCATTAGAAGCGCCACAAAATTAATGCAGTAGCAATTGCGAGTCTTGCGTTGCTTCTGGCTTTCGCACAGAATGCCTCTTAGTAAAAAGACTTAATGGATGGCGGCTAAAGTCAGGTACTAAATTAACGAGCATGCAGGGAGTCAGCTTGAATATCAAAGTAGTTATTATTCCGTGGATAATTAAAATTATTGTTATTACCGCTATTTACTGCATCTTAGCGGCCTTGTGTTTAAATATTAATATTCCTTTTTCTTATGCTACGTTGCCGTGGTTACCCGTCGGTTTGGCGCTGGGCGTTTTATTAATTTATGGTTATTCCGCTTGCGCGGCGGCATTCTTAGGTCAGTTTTTAATCAGTCTTTATACTTTTTCCAATGCTTCAATTCCTTTGTGGTTGTTAGTGCTTGCTGCGAGTGTTATTGCATGCGGCACAGCTTTACAAGTAGGTGTAGCCGGTTATTGGATTCAGCGGCGTTATGTAGAAACGCCCGCATATTTACAAAGCGAGCGTCAACTCGCTTGGCTCATGTTGGTGTGTGCGCCGGTGACCTGTCTTATTTCGGCGGCATTTGGCACGTTCGGATTATATTTGGCGGAAGCCTTACACGGTAAAGATTGGTTTTATACAGCCATCACTTGGTGGTTTGGCGATAGTTTGGGAATCGCGATTGTTACCCCTTTAATATTGATGCTGTTTGATAAACGCGTGCAGCGTTATCATAAAGCGGCGGTGGTGTTAGCAACGTCAATAGTTTTTGTAGCGGTTATTTTATTGTTTCAAGCGGTGAACAGTCGTAATCAAACGCGCGAAAGCGTGTTGTTTCAACAATGGTCGCAACAAGTAGCCAGCGTACTTGAGCGGCAATTAGATTTATATTTAGAACATGTTTCAGCGGTGGCGAGTTTTTATAATGCTTCCGATCAGGTTACGGCGGATGAATTTAAAGTATTTACAGATTCTTTTGTTACTAAGTATCGCGGCATACAAGTATTAAATTGGGTACCTTTTGTTCGTTTTGAACAGCGTCGTGAGTATGAACGACGCAGACAAATGGAAGGCGTAACCGATTTTGTTATTTGGCAATTCAATGAAAAAGGTAATCGCGAGATTTCTCATAAGCAGCCTTATTATGCCCCTCTCTATTTTACTAATTCAGCCCTTGATACTTCGGCGACCTTAGGCTTTGATGTTTTAAGTGATAAGCGGAGAAGCCGAGCTTTATTACGAGCCGCTACTACGCGAGAAGTTATTATTTCGGAAAAAGTACAGCGAGTTTTAAATCCCAATGAATCAGCAGTTTTGGTGTTCAAAGCGATTTATAAAGGCAGCAGTACTGTTTCGCGTATCAAGCCCGCACTTCCTGATAGCTATTTTCCTGCCAAAGATTTTCAGGGGTTTGTTGTGGGAGCCTTTTATTTAAAAGATACTTTTGCGCCGGTCATTGAGTTGTTAAAAGAGCATAATTTGGTGTTAACAATTACCGATGCAGAAAATGCCGAGTTTATTTTTAATTCTACGGAATATGTTAAAAACCAACCGGTAGTTTTTTCTAGTGGTTATCTAATTAACCACAAAAAATTATCAGTTGCTAATCGAGCATGGATTTTAACAACTAAGCAAGCACGGGTGTGGAGTGAAAATACATTAGAAGCCTGGGGTATTTTGTTGGTTGGTCTGGTGTTTACGGTAGTGTGGGTGTATGTATTATTGGTTTTTATTGTGCAAGGGTTAATTCGTAATAGTTATTCAAATTCTTTAGCTGAAAATAATGAAAAGCTACAACAGCTAGTGTCTGGCTTGGAGCAGTCCAATAACCAGCTCGAGCGTTTTGCTTATATTTCTTCGCATGATATGCAAGAGCCATTGCGCACGGTGGGTATGTACGCCGATATTTTGGCTGAGCATTTGGACGGGAATTTAGACGCAGATGCAAAACGTTACATTGGTTTTATTGTTAAAGCGGCGCGACGTTCGCGTGACATGATAGAAGATGTATTGATCTACGCTAAGCTAAAATCTGTGCAGGATTTTTCTGCGATTGATATGCAAAAATTAATGTACGATGTAATTGATAGCATGCGCTTAATTGTGCAAGAACGATTGGCGATTATTACGTTTGAGAATTTGCCCGTAGTGGCGGGGAATACGACCCAAGTAGGACGTGTGCTGTTAAACTTGATTAATAACGCTATTAAGTTTTGTCCGCACAAAAATCCTGTGATTAAAATAACGGCCAGTCCATTATCACTTTCTCATTTTGAAAATAAAAAAGCCATGAAATACTGGCAGTTTGCGATTACTGATAATGGGATTGGGATTCGGCAGCAAGATTTCGCTAAGATATTTGCTATTTTCGCGCGATTACATGGGCGTGATGAATTCGCAGGTACCGGTATAGGCTTAGCGTTGTGTAAAAAAATTATCGAAAATCATGGCGGAAAAATGTGGGTTGAATCCGAATACGGCAAGGGCAGCACATTCTTTTTTACCTTGCCGCAACATACTTAAATGAGTTCACGTTACCAAGCCGTTGGCGGCATGATATGCGGCATATAAGGCACGCCTAATTTTTCAAAACCTTCAGGGGTGCCGTACACCACGTCCACCGCATCTGCACGCATCACAAAATAAGCAAATGCCGATGGTGGTGCTTGCCAGCCTTCCGGATTTTGTTGCGCAATTTTTCCGACAAAAGCTTCCGCTTCTGCAGCCGTGAATTTGCTCAGTGGTTTTTTTAATTGTTGGCGCGCTGCAAGATCCAATGCATTTAAACAGGCTTTATAAAAACCAACATAAGGCGGCGGTACGTCCATATAACGAATCATTAATAAACAATCTGCGGGTGCGACGGCCAACTGTTGGTCGACAAAATGCGCAATTCCCGCTTTTGCCGCGCCGGGCAGCAGTGCCTCACCAAAAGCCGCTAAGGTATCGGCTTCGCTGTTACTGAGAATTTTGAACGGTAATTTTTTGGCCTGCGCTTCAGCGGGCGTAAGTAGCATCGGTAAGCCGCCCACGGTAAAAGTAAGAGCGCCAATAGCACCCGCTTTTATGCCGGTTTTGAGAAATTCGCGTCGATCAATAGACATGGGTGATTTCCTTGTCGTCTAAGTAAATATCGTCAGGGTTTACGTGCGTATTTTTGCGGCTAAAAGCACCATCAACATTGGCCATCATTCGCTAGCAAGGCTAGTATATGCCCCTGTCGAAGGCAATCCAAAATGTACGTTGAAATCATTAATTGGGGATAACTATGGTCGATTTTACCTTAAGTGAAGAGCAGCTCATGCTGCAAAAAACCGCTAGAGATTTTGCGCAGAAAGAAATTAAACCGATTGTGGAAAAGCTTCATCATTTAGGCGATGACACCGACCCATGGCCTTTATGCAAACCGATGGTACAAAAAGGTGTAGAACTGGGCTTTACTAAATTATTTGTGCCGGAAGAGTATGGCGGTATTGGCGCCACATTATTTGATACGACACTGATTCTTGAAGAATTAGGCGCTGCTGATGTCAGCATTGCCGCCGATTATTTTAGTTTAACGGCGAGCATGGCTTTGTTGCTCATGGTTGGCGGTAACGACGAACAAAAGAAACGTATTTTTGGTCAAATCGATGCATCCGATTGTTTCATGTTTAGTGGTGCACAAAGTGAACCGAACGTGGCGGGTTCAGAATTATTTTGTCCATATCCCGATGCTAAATTTGGCATGAAAACCCAAGCGAAGCGCGAAGGTGATCATTATATTTTAAATGGTCAAAAATCGGCATTTATTACCAATGCGGGTATTTCCGATGCGTATTTTATTTTAGCGCGCACTGATTCAAGCAAACCACAAGTTGAAGGCGTGTCTATTTTTTATGTGCCTGCGAATGCGCCCGGTTTACAAATTGCTAAGCGTACTAAATTAATTGGCTGGCACACGTCTTATCACGCTGAAGTTTATTTGGATAATGTCAAAGTACCTGTCACTGATCGGATTGGTGAAGAAGGTGGCGCATTGATGTTATTCGCGCAATTACCACAAATGCCGGTTTGTTTAGCGGCGTGTTTTATTGGTTTAGCACGTGCGTCGTATGAATATGCACTGCAATACGCAAAAGAACGTAATAGCTGGGGTCAGCCGATTATTGAACACCAAGCAGTTGCGTTGAAATTAGCGGATATGTATTGCGACTTACAAGCTGCACGTTTAATGGTGTGGGATGCGGCAAAAGCGGTGGAAACAAATCCATTTGAAGCCGGTACGTTAAAAGGCCCTGCGGCAAAAACGATGGCGGTAGATGTTGCGATTAAAAATGCAGAACGTGCCATGCAAATTTTAGGCGGTTACGGTGTAGCTAAAGAATATTCTACCGGCCGTTTCTTAAATGATGCATGGGTAGGTTATGCCTGTGACTTTACGCGCGATGTTTTGCGGTTAGGCATGGTGGGTTTTTTGAAGTAAGCGTTTTTTATTTTTCTTAGAATAAAATACAGCACCTTAGTTTAAGCTAGGGTGCTTGTTCTGAAAAACAACATGAACAAGGAGTTTAACAATGAGAGTAATTGTAATTTTTTGGATTATTTTTTCGTCTTGTGCATTTGCTAGTGATTGGCAAGATGTTCGGTTTGTGTCGAATGTTAATCAAGAAAACTGTAAATTTATTAAACAAAATGTGTGTAGTAGCATTAGAAGAAATGGTATCGCAAAATGTCATAATTGGCACAAAAAGAAAGCATATGAAGAAGGTGCGAATGCTTATGTAATATTAAGTTCCGCAAGCGATAAAAATATAACTGCTGCAAATGGCAATATTTATACGGACAATGATACTTCTGTAGTTGCAGACTATTACAAATGTCCCATAGAAAGTAATTAAGAAAAAGATTAGCGTTTTTCTACTGCATTTTTTACTGCTTTAATCAGTGCTTGCGTTGCTGGCGATAACATCGCGCGACTACGATAAGTCGCCGTCACATGAATATCTAAACTTAATGCTTTAACCGGCAATGTTACTAAGCCACTGTCTTTGTCATCCGGTAAGACTTGTTCGGGTAAAAAACTTAAGAAGTCATTGCCCATTAATAAAGACCAGATTAAGGTTGATGAGTTAGAAGTAACATCAGCACGCGGCGGCGTAATACCTTGCGCGATAAAAGTTTCTTCTAATAAACGTCGCCAGCGTTGTGTTTCCGGCGGTAACGCCCACGGATAATTTAGCAATTGCGTCAGCTCAACACTCGTTTGTTTCGCTAGCGGATGATTTTTTCCTGCGACCACCGATACTTTGTCGCTCAAAATAATATCAGCTGCCAAATCAGGATCAGAAACCTGTGGCCATGAACCAATCGCCAAATCCAATTCACCGCGCCGTACCGCAGGAATAAGTTCATCCACTAAACCTTCGCGAGCAGTGATCATGATGTTGGGATGTGTTTTATGTAACTCGAGTAAAGCATGCGGCAATATATTAGTAGCAACGCTAGGGCCTACACCAATTCTGACTTGGCCTTTAGCAGCGCCGCGTAAAATAGCGATTTCATGTTCGGCATTGCGCATTTCTGCACGAATAATTTTAGCGTGTTGCGCAAGAGCATCGCCAAATACAGTGGGAATAACGCCGGTGGGCGTGCGTTCAAATAGTTGCACCTGCAAGTCTTCTTCCAGTTGGCGTATGCTTTTGCTCAGCGCGGGCTGGGTCAGAAAAAGTTTTTGTGCGGCCTGCCCAATGCTGCCCACATCATAGACCGCTAGAAAATTGCGTAAACGTCGAGAATCTAATAAATCCATATCGCTAACTCTCTCGCGGGCTCAAACAGGGTTATCGTTAATAACCCTTATAAAAGTAGGTGTTTTAGCAGCAAATTTGCATAATGTAAAGTTATGTATAGGGCTTTTTGCCTAGCTTGAAATTTATGCTGGCATGCGCGAATATCAACCCATTCTGCGCCACACAGCGGTAGCCAGTATTGTAAATAGTAAGATCCCGCGCTGATTACCATGAGGAATAATGAATGCTCGCTTTGAATGCAGAACACAAAACATACCTCATCAAGGAATTAATTCTCGGCATTTTTATCAACGGCGGGATTAGTGCGAGTTTGGCGTGGTTGAACTTTCATAATCACCCCATGATTTATTTATGGAATGGGTCACAAGGTATAACGCAGGATTTGTTGCCGACCATATTCATGATTACGTTTATGTCGACGATGGCGGTTACCTTAACAACGCGTGGACGTTTAGCAAAAAGCCAAGTAACGCCGCGTGCTTTATTAGCCAGCGAAGCATGGCTGGCAAAATTTCCACGCAATGTTGTGTTGCGCAGCATTAGTTTTGCGCTGTGTTTTGAAGTGTTGTTATGGCCTGTCACAATTGGCTTGTTATATTTGTTTAATATCCACGCGTTATCGTTTATAGATTTTTTTATTTTCAAAATAGTATTTGGCGTAGTGTTAGGTTTATTAGCTACCGTGCCGATTGTGTTGTGTGCTTTAGCTGATAAATATCATTCGCAAACCTAAGAGACAGTCCTTATATGAAATTAGCGCGTTTTACTTATCAAAATAACATTGGCATCGGCGTGGTCGAAGGCCAGCAGTTGCGTAATTTGTCAGCGGTGTGGTCGCAAGCGCAAGGTGATGTCAGCAGTATTTTAAGTGTCTTAGACCAAGTTCCTGCGCACAGTGAAACGGCACCATTAATACCTTTATCGGCAGTAGAATTATTAGCCCCGCTTGCAAATCCGCAGCATTTTTTTGCAGTAGGATTAAATTATGCTGATCACGCCAAAGAAGTCGGCGTGGAACTACCGCAACGGCCTCGTTTGTTTAACAAATTTAATTCTGCAATCAATGCGCCTAGAGGTTATATCGCAAAACCAAATTTTTCCGATACCTTAGATTACGAAGGCGAATTGTGTTTAGTTATCGGCAAACCTTGTTTTCAAGTCAGCGCGACACAAGCAAATCAATATATTGCAGGTTATGTAGTATTGAATGATGTTTCTTTACGCGAATATGTAAATCCTGATTTATTGCCGTTAGGAAAAAACTGTCCCACCTTTGCGCCATTCGGTCCTTGGTTAACTACTGCCGATGAAATTGAAAATCCCCATAATTTAATTATTAAAACGTGGGTTAATGATGAGTTACGCCAACACTCCAATACGCGCGAATTAATTTTTAATTGCTACCAACTGATTGAATGGATTTCACGCGCCATTCCACTGATGCCCGGCGATATGATTACCACCGGCTCACCGCATGGGTCAGGCATTGGTTTTGAACCGAAACGTTATTTACAAGTCGGCGATGTAGTCCGTGTAGAAATTAGCGGCTTAGGTATGATTGAACATACCGTGTGTGGTTGAGTCTAAAAATTTTATATTTTATTAAAGTGGTGCCCCGAACACGATTTGAACGTGTGGCCTTCCCCTTAGGAGGGGGATGCTCTATCCAGCTGAGCTACCGGGGCGTTGGAAGTACGTGGTTAAAGCCAACATCGTTTTGTCAGTATAGCGATTCATTTTGTAAGCTCAAACCTTATGCACTGGTTTGTTGATCCGATGTTTAACTTTAGGAATGTCACATGTCTTATACGCAACACATTATTTTTTCTTTATTGATTTTCACGATAGCAGGTTGTGCATTAAACAGCGCGGATACGCAGCGTATATTGCAAACGGCGAGTGTGGTGATGGGTGAATCGCAAAGCGGGTTGAGTCGTGAAGAAGTTGTTGCGGGTTTGAAACAAGCCTTATCAAAAGGTGCCGATTTAGCGATTCAACAATTAGGTCAACCAGGTGGATTTAATAATGACAAACAATATCGTATTCCTTTGCCCGCACCGTTGCCGGAGTGGCGTGAACGTTTGGCGGTGTTAGGTTTAAGTAATGAATTAAACAAATTAGAGTTAACGATGAATCGTGCGGCAGAGCAGGCAGTTGCGGATGCTGTGCCTATTTTTGTTGATAGCATTACGCAGATGACGATTAATGATGCGCTGGGTATTTTGCGTGGTTCGCCGACGGCGGCAACAGATTATTTTCAGCGTACTGCAGGTGCAAAATTACAAACGCGATTTCGTTCGGTAGTATTAAACGCGACCGCGGATACCGGCGCGGCTGAGCATTACGATAATGTGGTCACGGTGTTCAATCGTGTGCGGCAGTTGCAAGGTGCGCCCGCATTGCCGAGTTTAGATGAGTATGTGGCCAACAAAGCGGGTCAGGCTTTATTCAGTAAAATTGCCCTCGAAGAAAAGCGCATTCGCGCCGAACCTGCAGCTCGCACTACGGCTTTATTGAAACGGGTTTTTGCACCTCAATAACCTTTCTGTTAGATCTCACAAATCCCTCCTAAATGCCTGTGGTATATTTGGCACCGTACTTGCAATATCACCTGTAAGTTTTTGTTTTCTTAGGTAAATTTGGTGCTGATTCGTGTTTTCTGCGATGGTCGGCGCCACTCGGCTGATAAAAGGAATTGAGCCGGAGTCTGTCAGTTTTCTTTATGAGCATGTGCTGCTTTGTATGGAGAAAACTCGACACAATTTGTCATCAGCGTAACGATGTGTATGGAGATACAAGCCTGATGATGCCACGTAACCGTGGGGGAACACGGTTGTGGGGTAAGTCATCCGCGAATTCATAGCGGATCACATTGGGAAGTTAATGACGACAGCAAGCTCGCGATGGGGCGCTGATCGAGTGTTGGACATTGTGCTGTCGAATGCTTCGATCAAAACTACAAATCACGCAATGTGGTGGGTAGGATTTTTGTCGTCTGCGTTTTTCTATTTATTTCTTGGTCAGATTTCAACTGCACATGCTGCCAATATTTGTAACACCAATGGTGGTGCAGGTTGGACGTTAACCACTGGCGCACCGCCCAATAGTGCAACCGTAAATCTTCCTGTCACGGGTGGTAACAGCGGCTACGTGATTGACGCGAATGTGTCCGTCAATGCCACTCACACATGGGTCGGCGATTTGTATGCACGTGTTACATCTCCCACATCAACGAATGTAATTTTGTTTGATCGCCCTGGTGTTGCAACAGATGGTCAAGTGGGTGGCCCGCCATCGGGTTGTGCTCTCGATAATTTTACTACTACATTTGATGATGCTGGCGCACAAACCCTTGAAGCCGCAGCCTGCGCAGGTGGCCCACCTGTTTACAACGGTACTTATAAGCCGCACGCGACACCTGTAAGCAATTTGTTGTCGCTAGTGAATGGCCAAAATCCGTATGGTACTTGGCAAGTATTAGTGGATGATCGCGCCAACAATGACGGCGGAAATGTTAGTCAAGCTTGTTTGAATTTATCGTATGCCGGTGCGCAGCTCGATACATGGGTAAGTACTAACGCGAGTTGCAGCGATCAACAAACTAATCTAACCGTGCAAACTGGCGAAAATGTTTATTACTGTTATCGTTTAACGAATACGGGCGAACAAGCGTTTCAGCTTAGCAATGTTGATGTCAGCAACACTTACACATTAGATTTATCCGGTCTCGCAGGCACCTACGCATTAAATCAAAGTCGCACAGTCAATCGCGGACCGTTTGCGGGTGGTACGGCGAATGCGCCACAAGGTGTGACGACGCCAAGTGCCACGCTGACGATTCGCGGTAACAGTATCCCATTTCCGGTCTCGCAAAATTTTATTGCTACGCGCAATGCAGCGCTCAACGTGATGCCAACTACACCGGCGGGCGGAAACAAGCCTTTATATTTTAATTTGGATGGCGCGGGTTCGCCGTATGATATGTCACGTGTACCGCGGACCAGTGCGAGTACACCTGCAAGCATTAGCATTGCTCGCAACGCAACACCGGTTAGTTGGGAAATTACACCTGTGCTGCAAGCCTCCTTAAGTTTAGCGACAACCCCGATTCCTGTTGTGTTGCAAATGCGTCGTGATAATAACGGCAGCAATCGCATTGTGCGTGCCATTGTGTCGTATACCGTAGGCGTAACAACAACCAACATAGGGTGTACAGATTTAACCATTGCGGGCGCGTCTTTGAGTACGACGATAAGCAATGAATTCACTATTAATGTAGTACAAAACGGCAGCGCGACGAATTGCGCAAATCCTGCATTAGGCACACCGTTTACGTTACCCGCAAATGCGGTTGTGCGCGTTACGATTGATAACTCTCCTGCCGGTGGCGGTGGTCAAAATATTTTGATTTATCCTTACGACACGGTAACGGCGCGCACCTCGCGCATTGTTTTGCCAGCAACCACCGTTATTAATGTTGATAGCGTTAATACTTATAACGCGGCGTATGCCGGTGGTGTAATTACCGGTACATTTTTACTGGGCAGCACCGTGTATGTGCGTGCAGTGGTGAGCGATCCTTTTGGTCAAAATGATGTGAGTGCCGCGCGCGTAGTGATTACCAATCCTAGCGGCGTCACGCAGTTATCGATTGCGATGAATGAAGTTGCGCCTTTATCACCACCTGCGTTAGGTGCAGTAAAAACATTTGAACGTAGTTACACCATTCCGTTGAGTGCGCCGAGCGGTACATGGGGCGTGCGTGTGATTGCGGATGAAGGCACAGAAGGCACAGTATCGGATATTGCTTTAACAACTTTCCAAGTACCAGGACCGATTTTATCTATTTTAAAATTAGTCTCAACGCAAAGCGATCCTGTGAATGGTGTGAGTAATCCCAAAGCCATTCCAGCGGCAATTATGGAATACCGCGTACGCGTAACGAATAGCGGCGCCGCTGCGGATACTGATTCCATTGTTATTACAGATCCGATTCCGTCAAACAGTCGTTTTTATTTTGGTGCGCCATTAAATCCAATCAATTTTATTAATGGCACGCCCGTGAGCGGATTGACGTTTACGTTTACCAGTTTAGCGAGCGTAACTGATGACGTAGCATTTTCTAATAATGGTGGTACTAGTTACGTAACTCCGACGATTGATGGTTTTGGTTACGATACAACAGTACCGCCGATTAATTTCATTCGGATAAATCCTAAAGGCGTATTAAGCGGTGATACCGGAAGTGGTGCACCTTCGTTTGATATTCTGTTTCGAGTACGTTTGCAATGATGCGTCATTTACTCCGCGTGAGTAGTTTGTTGTTACTGAGTGTAACGACAATGCATGCGCATGCACTGGGTACCAAAGCGAATACGGTGGTGAGTTCAACCGCTACTGTGGATTATGTTGCGCAAGGTCAGCCTGGCACTGTTTCGGCGTCAGTGGATTTTTCTGTTGATGAGTTATTGGATGCGGTAGTCGTGTCGTTAGATGCGAGCAATGTAGCGGTGTTGTCGCCCGACACACAACGCGTGTTAACTTTTAGAGTAAGCAACATTGGCAACGGTGATGAATTATTTTTATTGTCCGCCAATGCAGCGTTAATCACCGATGATTTTGATCCTATTAATGTCGCTATTTGGATTGATAGTGATAGTAATGGCCTTTTTAATAATGCGATTGACGTTTTATATAACGGCAGCAATGGCCCATTGTTAGATGGCGCCACCGGCGGTAATGATGACGTCGTGGTGTTTGTCGTTGCGGATATACCGGCAAGCCGCATTGCTGCTGACATTGCTCAAGTGCAATTAACTATAACGTCCGACACTGCAAACACCGCTGGCGCAGTGGGAAATGTTGGCGCTGTTTTAAATGGCGCGGGTGATGGTGGTGTGGATGCTGTCGTTGGTTTTAATGGCGGCACCTACGCACAAACGCATGCGTATGAAGTGATTAACTCGGCAGTCAGTATTGTTAAATCAGTAACTGTAAATGATTTAGTAGGTGGCAACGTGCCGAGTACCGGTGCGACCTTGCGCTACCGTTTAGACGTGTCCGTGAGCGGCGCACAAGCCGTAGATAATTTAATCATTGTGGATGCCATTCCTGCCAACACGACTTATCAGGCGAATAGCTTATTGCTCAATAGTGCCGCGCAAACTGATAGCGTGGATGCGCCGCTGGATTACGCTGATTTTAATATCAGTAACGCGGGCGCTATTACTGTCGATTTAAGCGCCGCTGGCAGCATGAGTATTTCTCCACCTGCAAATTTTGTTATTGAATTTTATGTCGTTATTAATTAAGAGGAAATGTTATGAATAAACTATTGCTTCAAGTAGTAAAAACAGGATTTTTTTTAATGGGCACGTATGCCGTCACTGTGTTAGCGGCTGATAGTGCGATCCAATTAAAAAATGAAGCGTTTAAAGAAATTAAAGTAAATGAAAAAGGTAAAGAAGTTATCAAGCTGGTGCCGCCCGGCGTGGCGTTGCCGAAAGATGAAATTTTTTACATCACGACATTTAAAAACATTAGCAATAAAGCGCTTAGCGATATTGTGATTACTAATCCCATTCCAAATAACTCTGTGTATAAAAAAGATAGCGCTGTTGGTGCCGGCACCGTTATTGAGTACTCGGTTGATGGTGGCAAACGTTATGACAAGCCTGAAAATCTTAAAGTGAAAGACGGCGACGGTAAATTACGTGCCGCCACTATTGAAGACTACACCGACATTCGTTGGCGTTATACGAATGAGTTAAAGCCGCAACAGGAAGCAAACGTAACCTTTAGAACACTTGTTAAGTAGTTTTAGGGTTAAGTAATTTTATATTTAAGTAATTTTATATTTAAGTAATTTTATGCAGTAAGTTTGTTCCGGGGGGAACATGAACCTATTCAAACCACAGTTGCGGCGAATGCTGCAACGCAATATTAATTATAAAAGTCGTTCTCGTGATGGCCCATTGTTTTGCTTACAGGCGAGACACGGGCCTTTATTGTTTTTTGAAAGGGGACCGCCATGAACGCCAGAAATTTTTTAACTTCGGTCTGGGATGACTGCGGTGATTTGAGTGAAGGAAATTTTAGCAATAATCTCCCAAGGAGAAATGTTATGAAAATGATTCAACCCATAAGACAAATAAGTCTGATGTTATGGGGTTCATTAGCGTTTTTGGTTAGCCCATTAGCATTAGCGAATGCTGGCGACACCATTGCTAATCGCGCCACGGTAAATTTTTCCGCGGGTGGTGTAGCACAAACGCCGATCGAATCCTCGCCTACAGGTAATCTTACTGCGGGTATTGGTAATGGTGTAAGTACCACGTTTGTTGAAGATCGCTTGGTTAACTTCGCAGTACTAGAAAGAATTGGTACTTATGTGAATGTGGTGCCGGGACAGAACAACGCTAGCGTGATTTTGACCTTTACTGTTACTAACAATGGTAACGCGGTACAAGACTTTAGTTTGTCCGCATTATTAAATGCAACCGATCCATTCGGTGGCGCTGATAACTTTGATGCAACGGCGGTACAAGTCTTTGTTGATAGCGGTGCTTACACCAATGATGGTTCAGTAGCGGTTAGTGGTTATGTGCCTGCCAGTGATACAGCAACGTTTGTAGATGAGTTAGGCCGCAATCAAACGGCTACTGTCTATATCCGTGCGCAGATTCCTATTGCGCGTCTCAATGGTGATATATCAGCACACACATTAGTTGCGCAAATTGCACAAGGTGGAGCCGCAGCAGTACAAGGCGCAAATATCACTAACGACAATAATGGCAACATTAGTCCTGGTGGTGCCGCGTCAAACATTGCTGACAATACGGCAACAGTACAAGTGGTGTTCAATGATCCTGTTGGTGATTTGAATAGTGCGGGTGCTGCTGATATTGCGCGTAATGGCCAACACTCTGATAGCGGTGCATTTCGTGTGCAAACCGCCACGTTGACAATTTCCAAAGTGATTGATGGAACGTTGGCAACACCGGCGAATTTGGGTGGTGTGATTTGGGATCCAGTGAATGCAAATAGTAATCCCAAAGCAATTCCTGGATCACATATGCGTTATGTTGTGCGCATTCGCAATACGGGCGGCGCTTCCGCAACCTTGACGACTATTTCGGATATTTTGCCAGTAACGTTGGTATTTGATCCGAATTTAATTGCGGCAGGTTGTGTTAGTCCTGCACCTGTAGGTCCCGCTGCTTGCGCTACTGTGAGTGGTGTTGCAGGTAATGGTGTACGTGTGCAATACAACAATGATGGTGCCGGTAATGAACGTGCCACGGTTAATTTTAATTTAACCACTGCCGCAGTTATTATTGGCAATACCTTTAGCGTTGATTTAAGCACGGTATTACCAGCTGATGTGCCAAACAACTATACGGTTGGCGAATTAAAAGCCGGTGAGTCAGTCGACATTATGTTTAATGCGGTTGTGCAATAACGCAACGCTTTATGCAAATGTTGTTTAACAGCAAAAGAACAAAAACAGCGTTGCAAAATGGATTGCAACGCTGTTGGCGTTCGCTTGTGTGCGTTATGCAAAGTAACGCGCGCTTTCTAATGAGCAATGTGCAAGTAATGCGCATTGTTCATTGGAAAGCCCTGTTGATTAAATGTGTGGGATTTATCGCATGTGTTGTATGCGTGAATGCTGCTTGGTCTGTACCCAATGGCACCGTGATTAATAATACTGCGCAAGCGCAATACGACATTAGTGCCGCGCCATTTTTAAATAATAGTAATACCATTTCATTAATTACTAGCGCACCTAGCACAGTTGCCGCGATGGATTTATTGCAATATCGTCCAGGCGGCACAATCAATCAAGCCACGCCGAGTCAATGTCGCAGTGGCGCAGGTGGACCGTTTGTTGTTTCCGCAGATCCCACGTACGTTGATCCAGGCGCAGGCGTTTTAACCTTAGATCCCAATACCGCATTGCCACTCGCAGTGAATAATTTGTTTGCTGCGAATGCACCAATTTTTGTACGCGTGACCGATGCTGATCAAAATGCTAATGCGGCGATTGCGGAAATAATTAATGTAATTGTAACTAGCAGCGTAGGCGATACCGAAGAAATAGAGTTACGTGAAACCGGTGTAAACACGGGTGTGTTTATTGGCTATGTGCAAACCGCAAATGTGGCGGTAACACTGTTTGATTGCGCATTATCCGTGGCCGCTGATAGCGGTGTGAATTTTTCTTACACCGATCCTAATGATGCCAGTGATGTGATTAGCGTGAATACGCTAGTGGATCCTTTTGGTGTCGTGTTTAACAGTCAAACCGGTGCAGCAGTCGATGGTATCGTGGTACGTTTAATTGATAATGCGACGAATCAACCAGCCATTCCGGGCGTGGATATTTTTGGTGATGATGGCGTTAGCGCATTTCCAAATACCTTAGTCACGGGTGATGTGGCAACTGATTCTGGCGGCACGGTTTATAATTTTCCTACGGGTCGTTATCGTTTTCCTTTAGTAGTGCCGAAAAGTTATCGTTTGCAAGTGTTGTCGAGCAGCACGTATTTGGCGCCGTCGCAAGTTGCTATTACTAGTTTGCAAGCCTTACCCAATGCGCCGTTTGCTTTAAATGCTAATGCATCGTACGGCAATAGTTTTACTGTGAATCCAGGACCGCCGCTGCGCGTGGATATTCCGGTTGATCCTTTAACAACGCAACTCGTAGTACAAAAAACGGTTAATAAAGAACGCGTTGAGCTCGGTGATTATCTGCAGTACAACATCAGCGTGCAAAATACAGCGGCTAGTGCTGCATTAGAAGTTGTATTGTTTGATCGCATGCCAAAAGGTTTTCGTTATCAAGCCGGTTCTTTGCGTATCAATGATCAAGTAGTTACGGATCCCATCATTGATAATAAAGGCGAACAGTTACAAATTTTATTGCATGATTTGTCTGCAAATAGCCAAACCCAAGTACGTTATGTTGTTGAAGTAGGCGCTAGTACAATAATTGGTAAAGCGGTTAACAGTGCGTATGCGCAAATATTAAGTACCGGCATTCGTTCTAACCTAGGCCAAGCCGCCGTTAGCGTGACGGATCCTTTCTTACGTAAAGATGGTTATATCGTCGGGCAAGTGATGACGGGTGCTTGTCCCGATGGCATGCCCGGCGATGGTGAGTCACAGTTACAAATGCGCAGTCATTTATCGAATGATTTGGTTGTGTACGAATTAACGGCTACGGTAAAAAAAGTTGCATTAGAAAAAGCGTGGCTTGAATTACGTTTGCCTAGTAATCAAAAATTACAAACAAATTCGGTTAGTGTTAATGACGTTGCATTGCCAGTCACTCAAGTAACGCAAAAAAATGAAGTGTGGTTGTTAGAAGTACCGGCTGCTGCGATCAGTGATAAATTAGCAAACATTAATTTTAGTGCAGCGCTTGATCGTCAACAAGCGGGGCGTTTTGTTGCGGAGGCTAAACTTTTAATAAACACAGATTTACAAAAAAATGCAGAAGGCGCCTTGGCGAAAAATGTGATGCGTCGTCAACCCACACGTTTTGCAGAACGCGAATACGTTTTCAGACCTATATTTGAAACGCTAACTGCGGAATTAGATAATTTAGAACGTGAACAATTGCAACGCATCATTGAAGTCATGCAAGGCAGTGAAGTGGCAACTGTTAGCATCAAAGGTTATGCCGATGCGCGTCCTATAAAAGCCTCGCCACAAGCGGTGTTTGCCAATAATCAAGATTTATCGCGCGCACGCGCAGAAGCCATCGCACCGTATATTCGAGTTGCCTTAGGTTTAAGCGATCAACAAGTGCGCATCGAAGGATTTGGTACGCGTGATCCGGTTGCGGATAACGTCAGTCAAGATGGTCAAGCGATGAATCGTCGCGTGGATATCACAATACGTGCGCGTGTCCCGGTTGAACCTTATGTTGAAGAAATCATTTTAGCCGATAGCGGTGTTGTCACAGGTCAAGTGCGCGGTTATAACGAAACCAGCAAAGTAAGCAATGCGGCAGATTTACCGCAAGGTGTCGAAGGCGTGCGCATTTATATGGAAGATGGTCGTTATGTTACGACCGATGCTAAAGGTCGTTATCATTTCGAAGCAATTCCCGCTGGCACGCATGTTGTGCAAATTGATACTGAAACTTTGCCCGCGCATTATCGTATCGCGCATTGTGGCGGTAATACACGTTTTAGCGGTCGATTACATTCGCAGTTTGTAGAATTACGCGGTGGTGATCTATGGGCGGCCGATTTTTATTTACAAAAAGATGATAAAAGCATTCAGCAAGTATTAGGAAAATTGCATACCTCGTTAAATAACGACGACATAAGTTATACGCTGGATTTTGATAATGCGGGCGCCACTTTAAATAACGTACGGATGACGCTCGTTTTACCTGAAGGCGTGCAATATTCAGCGCAATCGGCTAATTGGAATAATAAAGCGGTAACACCAGAAATAATGGAAAACATGCTGATTTTTCGCGCGGGTGATGTCAGTGGCAAAACACCGCACACATTAACTTTTTCAGCAAAATTATTAGACCTTGCTGCGCAACAAGCCAGCTTGACCAGTCGTGCAAGCATTGTGTTTTCCGCTAATGAACAAATGATTAATATGCCACCTTTAAGCACGATGTTGGTTACTAAGCCCGAAGCGATTAAGCAACAGTCCGTAGAGATCCCATTGAATTTTTCGGCGGGTAAACCTTATTTAACGCCTGATGATAAAAAACGCTTAGATGAAAAATTACCGCTGTTGTTAGAGTTGCATCCGGGCAAAGTCATGTTCTCCTTAAGAGCACCTGCGGATGTTTTATTGAATGCGCGTATGCAAGAAGTACAGCGTTATTTGTCAGAAGGTTTAGGCGTTGCGAATGAACGCGTCATTGCACGTGCTATTACAGAAAATGTTGATCCGCAACACGCATGGTTAAGCATTGCCGTGCAAAGCACTCAAAGTCAAGCATTTTCATTTGCGGCCGTTCCTGATAGTGCGCCAGTGAGTGTTGCGTTAACACCGATTAAAGAACAGCCTAAAAAATTACTTGAGAAAAAAGGCATTGAACAATTCGATGAAGCATGGTTGCAACAAGCAAGCCCTGGCGTTGAATGGTTGTTGCCAGAAGAAAATTTCCAGCCTGCAATACCGGCGTTGAATGTCGCGATTAAGCATCAACCCACAGATCAAATCAGCGCGTTTATTAATGGTGAGCCTTTAAGCGGATTATTTTTCTTTGGCAGTTTAAAAAATACTCAAGGCACCGTGGCGCGTAGTTATTGGCAAGGCATTCATTTGCAAGAAGGTGATAACACTTTGCGTTTTGAAATACGTGATGCCAATGCGAAAGTGATTGTCTTAGAAAAAACTTACCACTTTTCAGGTTTGCCGGTACGGGTTGAATGGGTAGCAGAAAAATCTAGATTGTTGGCGGATGGTCAAACACGTCCGGTGATTGCAGTGCGCTTATTAGATCGTTGGAACAAGCCCGTGCGTAGCGGTCTACGCGGACAGTTTATGATTGCTAAACCTTATTTAAGCGCGCAACGATTTGATGCAATGCAAGCTGATCCATTGGCGGCTTTTGATACTGACAAAGCTTATTATCAAGTGGGCGAAGAAGGTATTGCTGAAATTGAATTGGAACCTACTACTACAACCGGCAAAGCCACTTTGCAATTTGCTTTTAATCAAGCGCAAACTCAAACCAAAATTCAAACGGTCGATGTCTGGTTAAGTGCCGAGCCGCGCAAGTGGATTGTGGTTGGTTTAGCCGAAGGCACGACGGGTGAGAATCATACTAGCGGCGACGATGAAGCGTTAACCTTGCATAACTTACACGATGACGATTCAGCGCGTTTGGCATTGTTTGCTAAAGGCACGCTGGCCAATGATTGGTTGTTGACGACGGCTTATGATTCTAATCGTGATATGGAACAAGCTTTCGGTTGGGAATCAAATCCAGAAGATCATTTTGCTTTGTATGGTGATAAAGCGATCGTGCGCCATGAAGCATCGAGTAGCGATCCTTTGTATTTAAAATTAGAAAAAAATCAGTTTTATGGCTTATATGGCGATTTTGAAACGGGTTTAAATGAAACCGAGTTAACTAAATATAATCGCGCAGTCACCGGTTTTAAATCCGAGTGGCGTGCCGATCAGTTGGGTTATACGGTGTTTGCTACTGAAACCAAGCATCGCTTCATGCGTGATGAAATTCAAGGTGATGGCACGTCTGGCTTATATCATTTAAGTCAAAATAACATTGTGCTGAATAGTGAAACAATTGTTATTGAAGTACGTGATCGTTTTCATTCTGAACAGGTTATTAGTCGCGAAGAATTAAAACGGTATTACGATTACAACATCGATTACTTTGACGGTACGATTTATTTCAAACAAGCCATCGCGAGCCGCAGTGTTAATTTTAATCCTATTTTGATTGTTGCCGAATACGAAACAGAATCGCCCATAGAAGGCGACGTCACCGGTGGTGGTCGTGTGACTTGGTATAGTTCCAATAAACAATTTGAAACAGGCTTGTCACATATTGAAGACGGCACCTATGGTGCGAGCGGACAATTAAGTGGGGTTGATATCACGGTGCGTGAGATTGTCGGCGGTGAATTAAAATTGGAATATGCAAGCTCCGAACAAGATGAAGCAGGTGATCTGCGTGAAGGAGATGCAACTACTGCCGCGTATACATGGGATAACGGCAGTGTGACGGGTCGTACTTATTGGCGCGATCAAGATGCAGGTTTTGGTTTGGGTCAACAAGCGGGCAGTGAAACGGGTTTAACAAAATACGGTGTAGAAGCGCGTTACAGAATTGATAATGCATGGCGCATTGATGGTCAGCATTTTAATGAAACGAATAAAAACACCGATGCTGAGCGTCAAGTCACTGAAGCGTTGGCTCATTATCAATGGCAAACCTATGAAATAAGCACCGGCTTGCGTCAATCGATTGATAAAACAGTATTAGGTGATGAGTATCTATCCGAACAATGGTTAGCCGGTGTGCAGTCACGTTATTTACAAGGTGCGCTACGTTTGCGTTATAACGCAGAATTAGGTTTGAATGGTAAAGATGCAAACCCTGCTTATCCTGATCGTCACATCATCGGCGCTGATTTTGATGTGTTACGACAAGTGACCTTGTATGCAGAACATGAAATTGCGCAAGGTGAAAATTTAGATACACAAATGACCCGTGCCGGTGTGCGCAGTACGCCGTGGCAAGATGCACGACTCAACACCGGCGTAGAACGCGACACTAACGAATATGGACCACGAACTTTTGCCGTGATGGGTTTGATCCAAGGCTTCCGAATTAATGCAGCATGGAGCGGTGATGTACAAGTAGATCGTACTAAGACGATTGAAATGCCGGCATATCAATTTAATCAAAATGCAGTGCCCGCGAGTGGTGCAACAGAAGATTTCACGGCTTATTCAACCGGACTTACGTATAAAATTGACAACGCAACGTTAGTGAGTCGTCTTGAATATCGTGAGGCGGAGACTAGCGACAAACTAGGCGCGCGCATCGGTTGGTTGCACGATAAGCAACAGGCTTTTGGTTATGCGCTGGAAGGTCGTTGGGATCGTACGGATTATGCCGACGCGCGTTTTCAATTAGATAGCTTGGCGCGGTTCTCACTCGTGTATCGTCCCGATGATCGTAGTTGGGTGCATTTAAATCGCTTGGATTATCGTTACAACGAAACTGGTAATCAAACTGGTAATCAAACTGGTAATCAAACTGGTAATCAAACTGGTAATCAAACGGGTGACGATTTAGATAATGTACAGCATGAAAGTAAATTGGTTGAAAATTGGAAAGCATATTGGCGCATGAGCGCACGTAATGAAATGAGTTTGCGTTATGGTTTGAAATGGACTTTGGATCGTTTTGATAACGAAGACTATAGCGGATTGACTCATTATGCCGGGGTTGAATATCGTCACGATCTTTCTGAGCGTTGGGACATCGGCACGCATGGCGATATCTTGTATGCAGATACCGCGAATAACCAAGAATATTCATACGGCGTTTCCACCGGCTGGAATGCGGCGGACAATTTATGGATGACCTTGGGTTATAACGTTGCCGGTTTTAGTGACAAGGATTTTTCATTAGCGGCTTATACGGCGCAAGGTCCTTATGTAAAATTACGCTGGAAGTTTGATCAGCACACCTTACGTTTAGACGATTAATTATTCCTGATACTGCTATCAATATTGACAGTCACTGTGACTGCCGTATAGTCGCCTCGCCCTCTTGTTGAGAACCTCGCATGTCATATTCACGTCTGCAATTAGTTAAAAATAGTGAACGCCGTTTACGGCAAGGTCATTGTTGGATTTATAGCAACGAAGTTGATCGCAAAATAAATCAGCTGACTTCTTTTAGCGCGGGACAAACCGTTGAAGTGATGGACAGTGAAAATCGTTTTCAAGGCATGGCAACAGTCAGTCCGAACAGTTTGATTTGTGCGCGGGTTTATAGCCGTCAAGCGCAACAAGCTTTTGATGCTGAATTTATTAAAATAAAATTACAACAAGCCCACGCTTTGCGTGAGCGGTTAGGCTTAAGTGAATATGGCAGACAATGTTTTGGTGATGCCGATGGTTTATCGGGTTTAGTGATTGATCGTTTTGGCGGCACCTTGATGGTGCAAATCGGCACTGCGGCAGTAGAACAACAGCGCGATATTTTATTACCGTTATTAATTGAGATTTATAAACCCACCGGTATTTGGTGGAAAAACGATTCCGGCGTACGTGAAGTAGAGGGCTTACCTTTATATAGTGAAAAAGCCTGGGGCGACGTGCCTGATATTTTGCCCGTGCGTGAAGGCAATGCCATTTTTGAAGCGTCATTAAGCGATGGCCAAAAAACCGGCTGGTTTTATGATCACCGTGATAACCGCCAATACCTTGCGCAATTTTGCCAAGGCAAACGCGTGTTAGACGTATTTTGTTACGCAGGCGCGTGGGGCATACAAGCCGCATTAGCAGGCGCAAAAGAAGTAGTGTGTGTTGACAGCTCTGCACAAGCATTAGAATTTGTACAACGTAATGCTGCGTTAAACAATCTGAGTGACAGTGTAAAAAGCTTACGAGGCAAAGCCTTAGAAGTACTACGTCAACTGCGTGATAATAATGAAATGTTTGATGTGATTATTTTAGATCCACCGGCATTTATTAAACGCAAAAAAGATCACGCAGAAGGTTTGCAAGCCTATCGCCGTATTAATGAACTCGCGATGCGTTTATTACCCGAAGGCGGTATCTTAGCCAGTGCATCGTGTTCCATGCATTTAAGTCGCGATGAATTAACCGATGCCGTACGTCATGCTGCGGTGCGCAGCCAACGCCAAGCACAAATTATAAAATTTGGCGGCCAAGCACCCGATCATCCTGTGCATCCGGCGATTGCTGAAACCGAATATTTAAAATGCGCGTTTGTACGAGTTTTGTAAATTTTAAGAGTAGGTTGTTTAGCATTTAGCACAGACTAGTCATCATTATAAAAAAACCCCGGCATGCCGGGGTTTTTATTGTTCAGTAATAAAAAATTACTTAACTTTCATGACTAACTTGCCACGCGTACGAGCAGATTCTAATTGTTCGTGAGCTTTGGTGAGTGATGCAGCGTTAAACGGAACCACTTCGTGATGTACTTTGAGTTTACCGGCTTCGTACAATTTATTCAGTTCATCTAATGCGGCGGGCTTGTTGCTGAAAACAACGGTGTGTACATTCACGCCATGTTCTTGGGTAAGACGTTCGCGGTTTTGCATATCGGCTAAGTCGTAACGTAATACGCACAATAAAGTACCGCCACGTTTCAACACTTTATAGGTGTTGAGGTTGGCGTCGCCGCCTAATACGTCAATGGCCACGTCGATGTCTTTGAGTTCTTTACTGAAGTCTTGTTGGGTGTAATCGATGACTTGATCTGCACCTAATGATTTGCAGAACTCAACATTGCGTGTGCTGCAAGTAGTCGCAACCCATGCGCCCATCGCTTTCGCGATTTGAATACCATACATGCCAACACCGCCGGCGCCAGCGTGAACTAATACGCGATCACCTTTTTTGATTTTGCCGAGGTTGACTAAACCAAACCAGGCGGTTTCGGCTGCCATTGGAATGGCGGCTGCTTCTTCAAAACTCATTTTGGCAGGCATAACGCGTAAAAATTCGGATTGTACTGCTACGTATTCTGCTGCAGAACCCGGACGAATCGGTTGAATCATGCCGTACACACGGTCGCCAACTTTAACTTCGTCAACGTCGAAGCCAACTTCAGTAACAACACCGGCAACGTCCCAGCCGATGATTAAAGGTAACTTTAAACCAAAGAAAGGCGCTAATTTGCCGACCCGCATTTTGGTGTCGAAAGGATTTAAGCCCGCCGCGTGGACTTGGACAATGGCTTCATTGTGTAGGGGTTTAGGTGCGTCAACGTCTGCGTCTTTGAATACGTTAGGACCGCCAAATTCATTTATAACAATTGCTTTCATATTAGTTGCTCTCTTTGTTGCTTGTTTTCGCCATACAGGCGGCCAGCCTCCTTGCTAAAGGCTATTTTTAAGCGTCCACGCTCGCCACCTTCCTGTGAATATCCAATAGTAGATATTGCGGCGCCATCTTCCCAAAGCGGGGCATAAGCCGCAACTAAATTCTGGGGTTTGTGCCATTACTTGCTGCTATGGGTGGAGATTAAAACCAACCGAGGATGTCGTGAAAGACGAAGGCAAAAATTTCTAAAGCAATTAGCCAGATGATGATCCATTCTAAAAATGCGGAGTGTTGGTGTTTTTGTTCATCGGCGAGCATTTCTAATAATTCGTGAATGGTGCCGAGTTTTAGCGTCAGCACTTCAATGCGTTGTTTAAGTTCGAGATAACGTGCGGGGATTTCGTAATAAGATTCGAGTTCGGGATATTCCCAGAAAAATTCGGGTGTATCGAGTAAGTCATAGTTCAGCATCACATCCGCTTTTGTTAAAAATAAGCGACCACGAATTTTTGCGATGGCGCGTCGGCTTAAATGTGTGCGACCCGTGCGCGCCAGTGTTTCAGGAATGCCTACGGTGCTAGTGATGGTGTTACGCACGCGCGTTTCGTATGTATTAAGTTTGACCGATTGCGCCAGACCATGTGATAAGGCCAGTCTTTCTTGCACGGTGTCAGTCGTGAGCGTGATGACATCGCTACTCATATGCGTGCGTTCGCCTAATTGAAAGCTGTAACTTTCGCGTTCGGGTTCTGCTAAAGGTTGATCGGTAAAAAGATTAACTTCGGACAATAAATCATCCAGTGCCGTTTTGTTAAGACCCCATGTGACTAAGACACCGTAATGAAAAATAAAAACTGCGCCGTTGGGGACATCAAGATGCAGTGCATCGCGATAACGAGTGCCGCGATGATAACTTAATAAATGTTGGCATAGTGATTCAAACTGAAAACGCTCAGCGATGCATAAAGCGCGACAAATTTGTTGGTTATCATTGTTCATGGCAGATATTTTTTATTGTTGTTGAGATTAAAAATAAACCTGTGCGTTGATTAATTTAGAGTGTGAATAAAATCAGCGATGCCGTTCATAAACATTTGTACTGCAATGACCGTTAACAACATTCCCATTAAACGTTCCATTGCCATTAAACCTTTCCGTCCTAAATAACGATGAAACGCAGTGCTGAAATATAAGATAAGCGCGGCGATGCCCCAAGCAATAATCAACGCGGTTAACCAAATAGTCCATCGCTCGGGTGATTGTGACATAACTAATAAAACCGTCGCAATCGCAGAGGGCCCTGCAACCAAAGGAATCGCTAAGGGTACGATAAAAGGTTCGTCGTCGTTAGTGTCGGGCATATCTTGCAGATGAGGAAATGCCATACGGATTGCAATAAGAAATAACACGAGGCCACCCGCGACTGATAAGGCGGGTTCGCTAATATGCAGTAATTGTAAAAAATATTTCCCAAGTGCCATAAAAAGTAATAACACGAGTAGCGCGATTAATAATTCACGCACAATAATTTGGCGCTGACGGTCAGGCGGTAGATTTTTCAAGATGCTAAGAAACATCGGCACATTGCCTAAAGGATCCAGCACCAAGAAAAACAAAATAATGGCAGCGGTCAGTGTCATGTGCAAAATACTCGTTATTTATATTATATATAGAGTGTAGTTGGTCTAAAGCTTTTCGGCCAATCGCCGCCAACGAATGCAGAAGATCTGGTTTCAAGGAAAGGAATCGTATATGCCAATGGGGCACAGCAAGGACACGCCTGTTAATCAGCCTATATTGTCGGATGCCATGGTGGCGCGCCAACCTATTTATAATAAACAAATGGGTGTGTATGCCTATGAATTATTATTTCGTGGCAATGGTTATGGCATGGAAGATGTAGGCTCAGATACCGCGACGGCACAAGTGATTTTAAATGCATTTATGAATATGGGTTTAAAAAACTTAGTCGGTGATCGTTTGGCGAGTATTAATTTAACTGAACGTATGTTGCCAGAAGCCATTAATTTGCCACTGCCGCCCAAACAAGTCATTTTAGAAATTCCTTGTGACATCGAAATTAACCGCGAAGTAATTGACGTCTGTCGCAATCTACGGAAAAAGGGTTTTACCTTAGCGTTAGATAATTTTAATGGTCGTGAAGATTTAAAAGATCTGTTGCCAAATATTAGTTTGATTAAAGTTTGCGCCGAAGGTTTGAGTGATAGTTATTTACGCACGTTTGTGGCTAAGTTTCGCAAATACAATCATATAAAATTATTGGCGTTACGGGTTGAAAGTTTGGAGCAATATAAATTGTATTGCGACGTAGGCTTTGATTATTGCCAAGGTTTTTTACTCAGCAAGCCACGCGTGTATGCGACGAAAGAAATGCCGGGCAATAAATTAACGGTAATGAATTTGTTGGCGGTTTTGTATAACCCTGATTCTGAATTAATCGATATTGAAAGAATCATTAGTCATGACGTAGCCATGAGTTTCAAGTTGATGCGCTTAATGAATTCCGCATTTTTTGGTTTGCCCAGTCCGATTGATTCTGTTTCGCAAGCGGTGGCTTTGTTAGGTAAAAATCCATTACGTTCGTGGACGTCTTTAATGGCCTTAAGCAGCATGAATGATTGTCCGAAAGTGATGATCGAGCTAGCGTTGATGCGCGCCAAGATGTGCGAAGGATTAGCGCGTGAAGCCCAGCTTAAGCCTTATGATAGTTATTTTACTGCCGGTCTTTTTTCAGCATTAGATATGTTGATGGAATATCCGCTTGAGCGTTTGTTGACGCAGCTGCCGCTGAATGATGCTATTAAACAAGCTATTTTGCAGCATGAAGGCAGTATGGGTGAGGCCTTATGTTGCGTGTTAGCGTATGAAAAATCGGATTGGGACGGTTTGCATTTTGCGGGCTTGGCCCCTGGCGATATTATGGTCGCAAATATGGAAGCGTTTGAGTGGACTCAAGGCATGACAAATATGCTTTAAGCCACTAATAATTTTTGTAGAGATCTCTGCTTAGTTCTTTCCGTCGTGTCACAAAATAGGGTATAAACCTGTGTCATTAACGCTCATTGATGAGCGCTTGCTGCAGGTTGTTTTACGTGAGTGATAATAAGCGCGACCCTTCTAAAAAAAACCGTTCACGCCGTGGCATCGGCCGCGCACGCTCTAGTGACGCCAATGCTTCTGCTGCTAGCCGCAAACGTTCTGTTTGGCCTTTATTTTTAATTACGGCTTTTATTTGTTTGGCATTAGGCGCGGGCTATATCGTTTGGTTAGACGCTTCATTACGCCAAAAATTTGAAAGTCACCGCTGGACTTTACCTGCTCGCGTTTACGCAAGACCTTTAGAATTATTCGTTGGCCAAACGCTTGGCTTGGAAAACTTACGTAAGGAATTGATGCGTTTGCGTTATCGACAAGATGCGCAAGGCCCCGGCAGTTATCGGATTCAAGGTCAGCAAATTATTTTTCATACGCGTGGGTTTACTTTTTGGGATCAGCAAGAAACGCCTAATCAATATCATTTGGTGTTCAATGAAAAAAAAATAGCATTCATGCGCGATGCAAATGGAAAAGCACAATCTTTGTTGCGTTTGGAGCCCTTATTAATTGCTAATATTTACCCTGCGCATACGGAAGATCGTAATTTGGTGCGCGTACAAGATGTGCCGCCAGTATTGCTTGCAAGTTTGTTAGTCGTTGAAGATCGATATTTTAAAGATCATCACGGCATTCAAGTGATGGCTATTGTACGTGCCATGTTTGCCAATTTAAAAGCGGGTGGAACGGTGCAGGGTGGTAGCACTTTGACGCAGCAATTGGTAAAGAATTTTTTCTTGAGTAGTGAGCGCACTTTGCGCCGGAAAGCGTTAGAGGCTTTGATGGCGATATTGTTAGAACTGCACTATAGCAAGTCTGAAATTTTAGAAACGTATTTAAACGAAGTGTATTTTGGACAAGATGGTGAACGTGCGATTCATGGTATTGGTTTAGCAGCTGAGCATTATTTTGGACGAGATTTAAATGATTTAAAAACCGAACACATTGCATTATTAGTTGGGTTGATTAAAGGTCCTTCGTATTATGATCCACGACGCAATCCCAAAGCAGCATTAGAACGGCGGAACGTCGTTATTAATTTAATGCTGCAAGAAGGCTTGGTTGATGCAGTAGAAGCACAACGTGCGCGTTTAAGTTCTCTCGATTTAATTGACAGCAATGATATTCAGCATACGCGTTATCCCGCTTTTATTGATTTGGTTAAGCGTCAATTACAAACGGATTATAGTGATGATGCATTGCGTAGCGAAGGTTTGCGGATTTTTACAACGTTAGATCCACAGGTGCAAGCGGTGACGGAGCAAGTGTTGAGTCGCGGCATTGCTACGCTTAATAAAACCAAACATTTAAAAACTAAAAATCAGTTACAAGCGGCGGCTTTAGTCACCACGGTCAATAACGGTGAAGTGCTTGCGATAGTGGGCAGTGCGCAACCTAATTTCCCGGGCTTTAATCGTGCGCTGGATGCAAAACGTCAAATTGGTTCTTTGATTAAACCGGTGGTGTATTTGGCGGCATTAGAGACGGGACGTTATCACGCCGCTTCGATGTTGCAAGATCAACCGGTTAGTTTGCGAGGTCCGAAAGGACAAGATTGGTCACCACAAAATTATGATAAACAATTTCATGGTGAGGTGTTGTTATATAAAGCATTGGCGCAATCGTATAACGCCGCGACAGTGCAATTGGGCATGGGTTTAGGTGTTAAACGAATCGCAGATTGGATGCACAAGTTAGGTGTGCAATCTAACATACCTTTATATCCTTCTTTATTTTTAGGTGCGGTTGATCTTTCGCCGTATGAAGTTACGCAGATGTATCAAACATTTGCGAGTAATGGTTTTTATACACCTTTGCGCGCGGTGCGCGAAGTCGCCACCGCGAATGGTGCGCGCTTGAAACGTTATCCTTTAGCGTTAAAACCGGTAATTAAAAGCGACGTTGCTTATGTGTTGAATCATCTAATGCAGCGTGTGTTTACAGAAGGCACTGCACAAAGTGTTTATGCGCGCATGGCGGCATTACAACCCGCCGGTAAAACCGGCACCAGTGATACTGCGCGAGATGCGTGGTTTGCGGGCTACACTGGCGAACATTTAGCGGTGGTGTGGGTGGGACGTGATGATCATGGCGCCGCTAATATTAGTGGGGGCAGCGCTGCGTTGCCGCTGTGGACTTCCATTTTTGAGCAGGTAGATTCGACGCCTTTGGAGCGTGCGATGCCGGCCAATGTGCAAGCGCTCTGGGTCGATGCACAATCCGGTGGCTTGAGCGCTGCTAAATGTGACAATGTAGTACAATTGCCCTTTATAATAGGTGTCGCGCCGATAGAAGAAGCGAAATGCCAAGGCCAATCATTTTGGCAACGTTTGTTTAATTGATATTGAATTGATTTGGCGCGAAATTGTTGATGTTATTCGTAAAGTAAAAATAGCAGAATTATTGTGATAATCGGGAGGAAGCGTTTTATGAAGAATGTACTGAAATTCGGCTTGTTGTTCGCAGTGGCGTTGGCATTGGTCGCGTGTGGTTCGCCTCGTAAAAAAGCACCAGAACCGGTGGATTTCGGTCAATCATTACCAGAACCCATCGTCATACAGCCCACGATGACGCAAAATGTTAAACATAATATTGGTAATCCAGCGGTAATGGATTTGTGGAAACAATCAGAAACCGCTCGTAAATCAGGCGATAATGCCGCTGCTGTTATGTATTTAGAACGTGCTTTGCGCATTGAGCCCACCGATGGCGTATTGTGGAGTCGCTTAGCGGAATTGCAATTGCGTAAAGGTGATCCTGCACAAGCTGAAAGCGCGGCTATGAAATCGAATGATATGGCTGGGAGCGATGCAGCGTTGACGTATCGTAACTGGTTAATTATTGGCCGTGCGCGTGAACAAAAAGGTGACATGATCGGTGCTGAAGAAGCGCGTGGCAAAGCCAGCGATGCGCAAACTAACAGCGCACCCGCAGTCGATGCAGGCAATGCGCCGATGGATTTTGAGCCAGCCCCTGAACCGGTTGCTGGTGTGGAAGCAGCGCCATTACGTTAATTATTTTATTGATTGTGAGAGGGTAAGAAGACCGTGTGTTAAAAACGTCTGCGTCTTTATTGCCTTCTGAACTATTGGGAGCCGCTGGACCTTTTCAGCGGCTTCCGCATTTTGCGCCTCGTGCAGTGCAGCAAGCGCTGGCCGATGCGGTCGCCGAAACGCTTGATAATAATAATGTCTTAGTCGCGGAAGCAGGCACCGGCGTTGGAAAAACATTTGCGTATTTAGTGCCAGCGTTGAGTTCGGGTTTGCGCATTATTATTTCTACGGCAACGCGCCATTTGCAAGATCAACTCTTTCATCGTGATTTGCCGAATGTTAAACGTATGTTAGGTGTTAGCGTTGATGCTGCACAACTCAAAGGCCGCGCCAATTATATTTGTTTGCAACGTTTAGAAATGCCCACGCTGGGACGTGATACAGCGGAAGAAACCGCACAGTTATCCACGATTCGCAAATGGTTACCGTTAACGCAACAAGGTGACATTGCCGAATTAGAAAGTATTCCAGAAGCTGCAAGTATTTGGCCGCGTGTTACTTCCACCGCTGAAAATTGTTTAGGCAGTGAATGCCCGCGTTTTAATGATTGTTTTGTTGTCAAAGCGCGTCGTCGCGCGCAAGAAGCAAATATCGTCGTGATTAATCATCATTTATTATTTGCGGATATGGCGTTAAAGGAAGAAGGTTTTGGTGAAGTGCTGCCGAGCGCACAAGCGTTTATTTTAGATGAAGCGCATCGCTTGCCAGAAATTGCCAGTCATTTTTTTGGTAGTAGTTTAAGTACACGCCAATTTAGTGAATGGACCAATGATATTGTTGCAGCGCAATTAAAAGACGCACCGGATGCAGGTGAGCTGCGCGATCATGCGCAACAAGCGATGACGGCGATGCGTGATTTCCGTTTAAGTTTTGGTGCTGAAGAACAACGCGGTTATTGGCAAAGTCCCGCTAAAGGTGCGCAAGCCGATGCGTTGTTACGTTGGCAAAATGCATTGCAAACGTTGGATGATAGTTTGCAAGCGTTTAGTGAGCGTAGCGAAGCGCTGCAAAAATGCGCGTCACGTAGTGATGCTTATTTGCAAAGCCTTGCGGCTTTTAATGCGCCTGCTATAGACGCAGTGCAATGGTGGGAAACGACGCGCCAAGGTATTACCTTGCATCAAACGCCATTAGAGATTGGCGAGATTTTTAAAAACCATCGTGAACGTTATCAAGCGGCTTGGATATTAACCTCCGCGACCTTATCCGTCGCCGGTGACTTTCGACATTTTAATGCGCGTATGGGATTACAAGAACCGCGTTGTGAAAGTTTTGATAGTCCATTTGATTATCCGCAACAAGGTTTGTTATACGTCCCGGAAGCTTTACCGGAACCTAATGATCCGACTTTTTCGGATGCGTTTATTGAGGCCATTGTGCCAGTCATAGAAGCGAGTCAAGGTCGCGCTTTTGTTTTATTTACGAGTCATCGCGCGTTAAATTATGCGGCGCGTGTATTAGCAAAGCGCATTGATTTTCCATTATTCGTGCAAGGCGAAATGCCACGCGGTCAATTGTTGGATGCCTTTCGTGATGCGGGTAATGGTGTGTTGTTAGGAACGGCGAGTTTTTGGGAAGGTGTGGATATTCGCGGTGAAGCTTTATCTTTAGTCATTATTGATAAATTACCGTTTGCGGCACCCGGTGATCCAGTGTTGCAAGCGCGTTTAGAAGCGATTAGACGTAAAGGCGGTGATCCGTTTAATCAATACCAATTACCGCAAACAGCGATTACCTTAAAACAAGGAGCGGGACGTTTGATTCGTGATGTGCATGATTCGGGTGTATTAATGTTATGCGATGTACGCTTAGTGCAAAAAGGCTATGGCAAACGTTTATTAGCTGCGTTGCCTCCTTTTCGCCGCACGCGTTCTTTAACGCAAGTCACGCAATTTTTTGCAAAGTTGAGCAATGAAACTGTTAGCGTTTGAAACCAGCACCGAAGCGTGCAGTGCGGCGTTGTTTGTTGATGGTGTAAAAACCTCAGTATTTGAGCATTGTCCGCAACAACAAGCGCAACGTATTTTGCCGATGATTGATCAGCTGTTAGTCGCAGCGAAGATTAAAGCCAGTGAATTAGATGTGATTGCGTTCGGTGCAGGGCCGGGAAGTTTTACGGGGATACGGATTGCAGTAGGTGTTGCACAAGGTATTGCGTGTGCGTTTAATATTCCTTTATTACCGATTTCAACTTTAAAAATCATGGCAGAAACCGCGTATTTGCAAAATACAGCGCAGTATTCTGCGCGTCACTCTATTTCTTTATTAACGGCGTTAGATGCGCGCATGCAAGAAATTTATTGGGCGGGCTGGCAGTGGCAAGAGAATGATTGGGTAGCCGTGATTAATGAAACGGTGGCGTTGCCTGAGCAGGTGGTTTTACCGAATGCACAAAGTGGTGCTTGGTTAGCGGTGGGCAATGCGTGGTCAATTTATCCAAGCTTGACTTTGCGCGCTAATTCATTGGTTTCAATGATCTCGGTAGATACGCAGACATTATGGCCACAGGCTGAAGCTTTGTTGAATCTGGCTCTGGCGGATTTTGCTGCGGGCAAAGCCCTGCCCGTGCAAGCAGCACTGCCGACCTATTTGCGTAATAATGTTGCGAGCCCGCCGAAAGCGCTTTAGATTTTCCTCAAGTCAGCCTTCAAGATGCCGTTAGCTTGGCTAGCAATTTAATAATTAACTGATACGGAATCCACCATGGACCAGGTGATCGTCGATAGTTTAATGTCGCGTAACATTCGTCATATAACGCCTCAAACTAGCTTAATTGAAATCGCCCGTACGATGCGTGAGCATCGTTATTCGTGCATGGTGGTAGTAGAAAATAATAAACCAGTAGGTATCGTCACTGAACGCGATATGGTGGCATTGTTAAGCGATGTTTTAGAAAAAAAATCGACGGATGTTCTGTGCGCGGGACAGTTTATGTCGAGTCCGCCCGTCACCATTATGCGAGATTGCACGTTGTTTGATGCGTTGGTTATTACTAAATCACGTCATATTCGTCATTTGCCGGTAGTGGATGAGCAGGGCGAGTTATGCGGTTTATTAACATACACCGATTTAGCGCATGCCTACGAAGCGATTATAGAAAAACAACGCGTTCTTATTGAAGGTGAAATAGAAGTTAAAACGCGCGACTTAGAAGAAGTTAATCGTCAATTAGTTGCCTTGTCGATGGAAGATGCATTACTGAATGTAGGTAATCGACGCGCTATGGAAGTTGATGTTGCGTATACGCACAATGTAGCGTTGCGTTATGCGCGACCTTATACTTTGGTGTTATTTGATGTGGATTGTTTTAAACAATATAACGATCACTATGGCCATCAAGCAGGTGATGAAGCATTAAAAGTAGTGACGAATCATATACGCGCTTCTATTCGTAAAGCGGATCGTTTATATCGTTATGGCGGTGAAGAATTATTGTTGCTGCTGCCAGAGACGAGTAATGAAGGCGCGGCAATTTTAGCGAATCGAATTGTTGAGGAACTAGCAGCGCGCAAAGTGCCGCATATAAAAAGTCCGTACTCGGTTTTAACGATGAGTGGTGGTATTGGTTCTTTATATATTAACGATCCCAAAGATTTAGGGTGGCAGATGATAGTCGAGCGAGCCGATCAAGCGTTATATAGCGCGAAACACGCGGGGCGTAATCAAATTGGCGATTACGCCACGGCGCATGCATCCATCAAAGGTGATAATGTCCTAAGGTCTGACCTAGTTTTATAGACTGTCCTGCTTGCAATGCTTCCCATTGTAATTTTTCGTTGCTCAATAATATAACGGTGGAGCCCATATTGAAGCGGCCTAATTCATCACCTTTATTCAGTTGGATATTTTTATCACGATAATTGTAATGTTGTATGCGATTACGATGTGGCGGTGTGACTAAACCATGCCATACCGTTTCAATTGCGGCTACATTAATGGCGCCAACTAAAATAACTGCTAAGCGACCTTGAGCCGTATCAAACAAACAAACCACGCGTTCATTGCGCGCAAAAATACCGGGCAAGGTATTTACCGTAAAGGGCGCTACGCTATATAAACGTCCGGGCACATAAATCATGTCGGTTAACGTGCCATCAATGGGCATATGAATCCGATGATAATCACGCGGTGATAAATAAATAGTGGCGAAATTACCATTTTGAAAGGCTTGTGCATGTTGTTGATTGCCGCCAATTAATTGCAGCAGTAAATAATTAATGTGTTTAGCTTGAATAATACGATCTTCACTAATTGCAGCTACTTCGCTAATAGTGCCGTCTACGGGGGAACTTAAAATATTCGGCGCTTTGTCAAAGTGACGTAAACCTGGTTTTAGTTCCCGGGTGAAAAATTCGTTAAAACTAGCATAGGCATTGATGTCTTGATGTAACGCTTCCGACATGTCGACTTTAAAACGTTTAATGAACCATCGCACAAAAGGATTTTTCCAAGGGCTCTTTATACGAGTGACTAGAAAAATAAAACGAGAAACAAGATGTTGTGGCAAGGAATATACCAGCCACATTTTTAAATAATCACGATTTGTGGGAGTGGGCATATAAATCCTGAGTTATGCGAAAAAAATCGAGTGCTGCGAATCTGCGCGTTTATTTGTTGTGAGCGCCAATACGTTTAACCTGTGCATCAATGAGATGAGTGGTGTTGTTTTGTTCGGTAAATAATATTTCTACGGAGTCGCCGGCTTTAAGTGCGCGTTTAGGGTTAATCAACATAATGTGCAAGCCGCCGCTTTTAAGAATGACCTCGCTATTGGCAGGAATGCTTAAATTTTTCTGCTCCGCCATATGCATAACCCCGTTTTCCATAGACATGCTGTGAATTTCTACTTTTTCAAAATCTGGGCTGCTAACGCTAGCAAGTGCCGTATCATTATTGCCCAGGTTTTTGATTTGCACGTAGGCTGCTAATGCTTTTGCATTAGGTGGTGCTTCTGCTACGTAAGGATTGATAAACCCCAGCGGTAAATTCAGCGCGTAACTGTTAGTGATAAATCCTATGCCGACGATGCTAACTAAACTTAATAAAATATTTTTCATGGCTGCTCCAAAATGGTGAGAATGTTGTGCGTGAGTTGGGTGGCATCATGTGGCGCTTGTAGTAAAGCGTAAGGTTTGCCTTTCGGATTAATCATAAAAATGCCCGCTGAATGATCCACATTATAAACATCCGGATTTTCGCCGATGGATTCGGTGTCTTCTTCTGCAGGTGCAAAATAGGCGCCGACACTGCGAGCAAGTTGTTGCAGTTGCGTAAGATCGCCAGTGAGACCGATAAAGCGCGGATCGAAATAATTTAAATAACTGCTGAGAACCACTGGCGTATCGCGCTGCGGATCGGCGCTCACTAAAATGATTTTTACGTTCGCGTTTAATTGTTGCGCGTCTAATTGAGTTTGGACTTCTTTTAAAACATGCAATGTCATGGGACACACGTCAGGGCAATGTGTATAGCCAAAAAATAATAAATGCCACTGACCTTGTAATTGTTTTTCGGTGAAAGCTTGTCCGTGTTGATCAACGAGGTTAAACGCCGGTATCGCAGGATATTCTGCGGGGTACCACATGGTTTGAGCTAATTCGGGCGGTGCAGTGTTGTGCTGTAAATAGCTGAAGTAAACGCCACTGGCCAGGGCTATAATGCCAACGCTGGTAATTACTAAGACAAGTATTTTTTTCTGAATATTGAACAACATGAAAGTGCCTACGCATGAAACCAAGCAGGTGCGCATGATCGCACCCGTGTTGGTATCCTGCAAGGCGCAGTAATCTGAATAGCTAAATTAAGTGTGGATAGTGTGAGCGAAACAAAAACATTAAATGATTGGGTGCAAACGGTAGCCGCGGAAATGGTGGCTGCCCAGTTATATTTTGGACATGGTACGGATAACGCCGTCGATGAAGCGTTTTGGTTGGTGCTGCACGCCTTGCAACGTTCGCCGCAAGAATCGGTAGAGGATTTGCACGAAGCATTAAGTGCCGCACAAGGCGCGGCGATTCAGGCTTTATTGCAACAGCGAATTAGTACCCGTAAGCCTTTGGCGTATTTAACCGGAACGGCATGGTTTTGTGGCTTGCCTTTTCAGGTGGATGAGCGTGTCTTGGTGCCGCGTTCGCCTTTAGCAGAATTAATTATGGTAGGTTTTGAGCCGTGGCTATTAGATGTGCCTAGCCGAATTTTAGATTTGTGCACAGGCAGTGCTTGTATTGCCATTGCCTGTGCGTACGCCTTTCCGGAAGCCTTCGTTGACGCCACTGATATTGATGCGGGAGCTTTGAGTGTGGCGCAGGCCAATGTGCAGATGCATGATCTGCATGATCGTCTGCGCTTATATCAGGCCGATGTGTTCACAGGTCTGCCGCCTCAACGTTATGACTTAATCGTTAGCAATCCACCGTATGTGGATGAAGACGACTTTGCCCAGATGCCGACTGAATATCATCAAGAGCCGGTGTTGGGTTTGATTGCTGGCGCCGATGGTTTGTTGATTGCACGGCAGATTTTGCAGCAAGCGAGTGATTTTTTAACACCGGAGGGTTGGTTGGTAATGGAAGTGGGTAATAGCATGGAGGCTTTAATCAGGGCTTATCCGGATGTGCCTTTTATATGGCCGGAGTTTGCTGAAGGCGGGCATGGTGTCTTGATGATCTCTGCTGCTGATTTGATGACTTTTTTTGAATCCTCATATTCGTAAAATTATTTTGCTGCCGCTAATCGCAAAGATTTGAAAATACCTCTGAACGAGCCGTTTTTCCTTGTTTTATTAGGTTTTGAATCCCCATCCACGCACTCATTTAAGGCATTTTTGCTTGCGTACAGCGCAAAGATAATTGGCTTATCCTGTCTGACCGACGACGACTGCTTTGTTCGGGATACGCGCTATGGTTATATCAAGGTAGGTCTTCGCAGGTGAATAACACTCAAGTTGCCGCCGGTGATGCCGTTATGTTTGATGTTTTCAGCGTTTGTACGCCAAGGATCGGCTTATGTTGGGGAGTATTTTAATGGACAAACAAGTACCCATAGATTCCGTCACCATGTCGGTGCAGGAGTTTTGTCAGCTGGCGAATACGCTGGATGCTGATGATCTCGCGGCGATTCCGATTGATGCTTTACCTGAATTAATGCCAGAAAATATTCTCGATTTAATTCCTTCGCATAATCGTTCGGTCGTGGAAAATATTTTATTTGAAATTAATGCGCGTGAATTAGATCAGCGCGTGGAAATGACGGTTTTGTTTAATGAAGAAGTGGTTGAGGCCTTGATGGCCAGTAAAACCCATGGCGGCCATATGCCCGCGTATAAAAATTTTAAACAACGCGTTGCAGAATTAATTGTTTTATACAATCGCTGGGAAAAAGGCCGTGATGCGCAAGTGCGGCAATTTTTATTACCTAAAATTCGTGAAGTGGATGATTTAGTTAAAGAGTTTCGCCGTGAAAGCAAACATGTGCTGCATGGTAAATTAATTTTAGAAGATTGGTTGGAGCGAGCTGAACAGTACCGACCGCAATTTGAACATGCGATTGAACGGCTAGCTGCACAATGGAATGAGCTTGAAGGTTCGTTGGCGCGGTATTTTTATTTGCGCTTAGCAATTGTTGGTACTGAAATGGAAGCCATCGAAAAACGCATCGTCGAAACCAAACAATTAACCGAACAAGTGCAAGCTAAAATTGATAGCGTGCATCGTGATTTAAATGCGTTAACCGCAGCCACCGGCGGGAAAGCGCAGCTATTATCACAAGCCGCACAAATAAAAGTTGAACAATTTAGAAAACAAATCAGTTCTTTATTAGAAGATAAACGTGCAGCCGAAGTATTGATTTCTGAAACCGATTTAACTAATTGGCTAGACGTAGTAGTGGACGCGAGCATCAGCCCTACATCATTTAAATACGTCAGCAAATATATGGATCAAGTACGCACGAGTTTGTTTGGTTTGTTGAGTCATTATTGTTTATTGCAAGAAAGCTCCGCATTGCAAATTGCGCGTAATCCCTTTTCGCAAATAGATCCACAAAGCACGATTCGTTTCATGATTAAATCAGAACAATTTATTTTGGATTATTTTGCGAAAAAGAAAAGTCAGTTGATGGGTTGGTTGGGGCAGGCGGCGGCTGATAAAATTCAAGGTTTGGATGGTATTGAAAAAGAATTATTAGCCGAACTTAAAAAACATATGCCGATGCACGATACACCTTTAAAGCGTCCGTAGTTTTTTAAAACTCTATAATTGCAATCGAAGCATTGTCACAGTAAGCGCCGGTTTTTTGCATAGCGCTATCTATTAAATCTGATATCTGAGCTACCGCTTGTTTTAATGTGCAATTAATAATGGCGCCAGTGACTTCATGTTTCTTTAAATGATTGCCAACACCATCAGAATAAATGGCTAAACGCCAGCCGCGTTTTGCAAATAAATGGGTTTCAGTTAATACGCCGAATTTATGCCAGCCAGCGACGCGATGTGATTCGGTCGTTGAGCGCGCAATAATGGCATTAATTACTTGGTGGCCAATCGCTTCATCAACGGACTCATATTTTACATCACCAGTATTATCGACTAATAAGGCATGCACATCGCCCGCTTGCGATAAATGCACTTTGAAAAATTGATTTTCGCGTCGGACTTGCGCCGACAAGACGCAGACACCGCCTTGTGGAACTTTCATTTCGTCATAGGCTATTTGTGTCGCGAGCGCGGTAGCCTGAATATCGCCGGGATTTTTTAGTAAGTGTTCGACAAATACATCACGCATTGCCACACCATTACCGTAGCCGCCCATACCATCGATGACAGTAATTTGATCATGCGAGGGTATTAGTACGCTGGCATCTTCATTGTGAGTGCGGCCTTTGCCCACATAAGAAGATGCGGCGACTTTGATGCCGCTGGGATAAGCTTTTAATACTAGATTGTCGATCAGTAATGCCGCCGTTTCGTCTTTTAATACGATGGAAGGCAGGCCGGTAGTCGGTGTAACAATAAAGGGGGAACTCTGATCGAGTGCAGCTTCAGAACGAGCATCGGCATTACGAGTAGTAATATCTTCTTGGATTTCTTTAGGCGCGGTTTTGGTTTTCTTCGGCGCTTGTAACGCTATGCCATTAGCGCTGTTAACTAATATAAAGGCGCGGCCGTCCGCACTGCAAAGCTCATTCAAACTCGCTGTTTCTTTAATATGACTTTCTGCCGGCAAACTGCGCAGTAGGCGATTTTCGTAAACAATTAATTCTTCGATATCGGCATAACTGAGTTTGTTCGCATCGGCTTGCAGTTTGCGAATAATGTAGTGATGAATATAAGGGAATTGAGCTTCGGGACTATCAGGATCAAATACGGGATCGTAGTCCGCAGATTGTCCTGCTTCCATTAACACGTAAGTTAATACGGTGAGAATTTTTAGTTGTTCTATTTCTAAATCGGTTTTGGTTTCTTGATCAGCGAGCTCGCCTGCTTGCGAGCGGAAAGTTTCGAGATCATCGGGAGTAATAATAGAATCGTCAGTTAGGCTAATGAGCAAGCCATGATGCACACGAAAACGTGTTAATAGCCGTTGTTTGGCTTTTTCGACGTCTTGCTGCGTGAAATGTTGCAGCAAAATGTCATTATTGTGTTCTAAGTTGTCAGGGTCAAATAGGGACATAGGGTGCCTTTGTAGTCAGTATTATATGCTGCAAAATCATTCAGCGCTAAAAACCGCAGGATTTATTCTAGACTTTGGATTGTTTAATGATCAGCCGCAGACATGACGTATTTTTTTAATGGTGTTCGGTAATATTCCTGTCGATGGCCTAGGTGTAAATCGCGTTATCCCGTAAAATAGCGGCCATGTCAGGAAATAGTTTTGGAAAACTTTTTGTAGTCACCAGCTTCGGCGAAAGCCATGGGCCCGCTATTGGCTGTATTGTTGATGGTTGTCCGCCGGGTTTGAGTTTAAGCGAGGCTGATTTACAGCCGGATTTGGATAGACGCAAACCAGGTACTTCTCGTCACACGACACAGCGTCGTGAAGATGATGTTGTCCAGATTTTATCGGGTGTATTCGAAGGTAAAACGACCGGCACACCGATTGCGTTATTGATTCATAACACCGATCAACGCTCTAAAGATTATGGCGAAATCGCGGATAAATTTCGTCCGGGTCATGCCGATTACACCTATACACAAAAATATGGCACACGTGATTATCGTGGCGGCGGTCGTTCTTCTGCGCGTGAAACGGCTATGCGCGTTGCAGCCGGCGCAATTGCGAAAAAATATTTAGCCGAAAAATTTTCGGTCAGTATTCGTGGATATGTTTCACAAATTGGCGATATTAAAGCGCAAGTGCACGATTGGTCAGTGGTTGAACATAATCCGTTTTTCTTTCCAGATGCGCAGCAGGTTCCCGCGCTAGAACAATTGCTGGATGATTTGCGTAGCGCCGGTGATTCGATTGGCGCACGGATTAGTGTGCAAGCAGAAGGTGTACCGCCCGGTTGGGGTGAACCTATTTTTGATCGGCTCGATGCGGATATTGCGTCTGCGATGATGGCGATTAATGCGGTTAAAGGTGTAGAAATCGGCGCTGGTTTTGCTGCCGTTGCACAAAAAGGCTCTGAGCATCGCGATGAAATAACGCCGCAAGGTTTTTTATCTAATCATGCGGGTGGTGTGTTAGGTGGAATTAGTAGTGGCCAAATTATTGATGTGCATATTGCGCTTAAACCTACATCTAGTATTCGGGTGCCGGGTCGTACGATTAATGCGCAAGGTGAAGCTACCGACATTAGCACCAAAGGTCGTCATGATCCTTGTGTAGGGATTCGTGCGGTGCCGATTGCTGAAGCGATGTTAGCTTTAGTATTAATGGATCATGCATTACGGCATCGTGCACAAAATGCGGATGTAATATCAGGAGTACCTGTTATTCCTGCGTATGTTAAATAATCAAAGTAATTTTGCCCCCGCGCCTTATTGGCGACTCTCTAGTTGTTATTTTTTTTACTTCTGCGCGTTAGGCGCAATGGTGCCTTATTGGGGACCTTATCTTAAAAGTTTAGGCTTTGATGCAATTGCCATTGGTCAATTGATGGCGGTGTTAGCGAGCACCAAAATTATTGCGCCTTATCTCTGGGGTTGGTTGGCTGATCGGGTGGGTTATCGCTTGCGCATTATTCAAATTACCACATTCATTACCATGTTGTGTTTTGCTGGCGTTTTGTTAAATCAAAGCTGGTGGTGGTTTGCGTGTGTGATGTTTTTATTTGGATTTTTTTCTAATGCAGGTATGCCGCAATTTGAAGTAATGACGTTGTTGCACCTCGGCGATGATCATCATCGTTATAGCCAAATACGTTTATGGGGTTCGATTGGTTTTATTATAACCGTGTTGTGTACGGGACCTTTATTAACATGGTGGGGGCAAGCGGTATTGCCATATATATTGTTGGTATGGTTTGGTCTCGCATGGTTGGTAACTTTGTTAATGCCGGCCGCGAAAGAACAGGTCGTTGATAATTATTCTACTGTGAGTGTGTGGTCGATATTTAAGCAACCTGCGGTGTTGTTGATTTTTGTTGCGGCTTTTTTAATGCAAGTAGCGTATGGCCCTTATTATTCATTTTTCTCGATTTATTTAGAAGCGCATGGTTATAGCAAAACCCAAGTAGGTATTTATTGGGCGGTAGGCGTTATTGCGGAAGTGATTGTATTTTTTTATATGAATCGTTTATTGCCGCGTTATGGCGCGGTCGTGTTAATGCAGTGTTGTTTAGCTTTTGCGGTATTGCGCTGGGTATTAACAGCCGTGTTTGTAGATCAACCGGTGATATTGTTTTTCAGTCAAACATTACATGCATTTAGTTTTGGAATGTTTCATGCGGTGATGATCAATCATGTACATCGTTATTTTACAGGCTCTTTACACGGCCGTGGCCAAGCCCTTTATTCTAGTATTACCTTTGGCGCTGGCGGTGCGTTAGGGTCTTGGTTAGCGGGTTATAGTTGGGACAGTTGGGGCGGCTCTGCGACTTATCTTGCGTGTGCTGTGATTGCCGCGGTTGGTTATTTAATTGCGCGCACCGAATTAAAAACCTTTCAGCGTTACAGTCCGATTTAAAATAAAATAATCAGATGGTTTTAGTTCTTAAATAATCTTCGTAATTGCCTCGGAAATCTACTATACCTGCAGGTGTTAATTCTAAAATGCGAGTAGCCAGTGATGAGACAAACTCTCTGTCGTGACTGACAAAAAATAAAGTACCTTGATAATGTTCTAGCGCAAGGTTTAACGCTTCGATAGATTCCATATCTAAATGGTTAGTTGGTTCATCGAGCAACATGATGTTGGGGTCATGCTGCATTAGTTTACCGAATAACATGCGACCTTGTTCACCGCCGGAAATAATTTTCACGGATTTATTAATGTCATCTTGCGAGAATAATAAACGTCCCAAGGTCGCGCGAATGGTTAAGTCATCGTCAGAGGGACGACGCCATTGACTCATCCATTCAAATAAAGTCATATTTTTAGCAAAATCGCGCGCGTGATCTTGCGCGTAATAACCGAGTTCCGTATTTTCTGACCATTTGATGGTGCCTTGATCAGGTTCGACTTCATTCATTAAACAGCGTAGCAAGGTACTTTTGCCGGCACCATTCGGACCGATGATGGCCACACGCTCGCCCACTTCGATTAATAAATCTAAATTTTTAAACAGCGTAATGTTGTCATACGCTTTAGTTAAACCTTTAACTTCTAGCGCATTACGATAAAGCTTTTTCTTTTGATTAAAACGAATGTAAGGACTGACGCGGCTGGAAGATTTCACTTCATCTAATTGAATTTTGTCAATTTGCCGCGCGCGCGATGTGGCTTGTTTCGCTTTAGACGCATTCGCAGAAAAACGACTAACAAAGGCTTGAAGCTCGGCGATTTGCGCCGATTTTTTCGCATTGCCTGATAATAATTGGTCGCGTACTAAGGTAGCAGCCGTCATGTATTGATCATAATTGCCGGGATACAAACGTAATTCGCCATAATCTAAATCAGCGATATGCGTGCAGACACTATTTAAAAAATGTCGATCATGCGAAATGATAACCATCGTAGCGTTGCGTTCATTGAGTACATTTTCTAACCAGCGAATGGTATCAATATCGAGGTTGTTGGTAGGTTCGTCGAGCAGCATGACGTCGGGATCAGAAAACAATACTTGCGCAAGTAATACGCGTAATTTCCAACCCGGTGCGATTTCGCTCATCGGGCCGTTGTGTTGTTCTAATGGAATACCGACAGCTAATAATAATTCAGATGCACGTGATTCTGCCGTGTAGCCGTCGAGTTCCGCAAACTCGCCTTCGAGTTCCGCTACGCGACTGCCTTCTGCATCGCTCATTTCGGGGAGTGCGTAAATGCGATCGCGTTCTTGTTTAATCGTCCATAGCTCGGTGTGACCCATGATGACGGTGTCAATTGCGGTGAAATTTTCGTAAGCAAATTGATCTTGTTTTAATTTTGCGACGCGTTTGTTGGGATCGTAGGACACGTTACCGGAGGAAGCTTCTAAGTCGCCCCCTAAAATTTTCATGAAGGTGGATTTGCCGCAGCCATTGGCACCAATAAGGCCGTAGCGATTGTTATTAGCAAATTTAACGGAAACATTTTCGAACAGCGGTTTAGCGCCGAATTGCATGGTGATATTAGCTGTCGTAATCAAGAGAGGGTATCCACGCTATTGAAGTATTGGTGAGCAGCCGGGGAGAGTCGATTCCTGAGCCGCAGCTTACGGGCGCGGATTATTTCATCAGATGGGTCAATTCGCCAGAAAAATTCCTAAATAATGTGGGGGATAGGCCCCTCACAAGGGCGAGTAAATTGTCGATCTATGTTCGCTGGCTCGCTTTTCTGCCTAAAAGTGCGTGTTATGATGCGCGCCCCGATTTCTTTATGGACTAAGCTTTATGACGACGCCAACGATGGATGCACCTTATCGTAAGATATTTATTTTGCTAGTCACATTGGCATTGGTGGCGTTGTTTGCATTCATGGTGCGGGATTTTTTAATAGCCATTATGTTGGCCGCTATTTTCACGGCATTTCTTTATCCTTTATATACTCGTTTGTTACGCATAACTTTTTTCCAGCGTCGTCCTATATTGGCGTCCGCAACTATTGTATTGTTATTGTGTGCGGTGGTAGGGATTCCTTTGGCGGGATTTATTAGTTTATTTAGCATAGAAGCGATTGAGCTTACTAAAAATATAACGCCTTGGGTTACTGAGCAATTACAGGCGACTGCGCGTTTAAGACGTATTCCCCGTTGGGTGCCATTTGCAGATGTATTAGCACCTTATAAGCACAGCATAATAGGAAAAATTGGTCAGCTTATGAACTCGGCTGGCAATTTTATTATGCAAACGTTGTCTTTATTTACGCGGGGTACCTTTAGATTATTGTTAGATGTTTTTGTCATGTTGTATGCCATGCTTTTCTTTTTTGTGTGCGGTCCTGTTTGGCGCGAAAAGGTCGTTGCGTATCTACCTTTGACGGATCTAGAGTTTAGTACGGTTACCAATAAAATATTGGTGGTGACTAAAAGTGTTTTGAAAAGTATTTTAATAATTGGCGTTGCACAAGGGGTGTTGATAGGACTTGCGCTGGTGGTATTAGGTGTTCCAGGTGCGCTTTTTTTTGGTGGGATGGTTATCTTGTTGTCTGCTATTCCAGCCTTAGGTGCGCCGGTTATTTGGTTGCCAATCTGTGTTTATTTGTTAGTCACAGGGCAGGCCACAGAAGCGATTGGTTTGTGTGTATGGGGTACATTGTTGGTCGGTAGTATTGATAATGTTTTGCGACCTTATATTGTAGGTAGTGAGTCTGGCATGCCAGATTTATTGATTTTAGTTAGCACCTTAGGTGGCATCGCGTTATTTGGTGCGGTTGGAATTATTGTCGGTCCTATTATTTTAGCGGCACTGGTAACTTTGTTAGAGATTTACCATCAAGCCTATCGTAATAGTTTGCCGAATTAATATTCAGTTTAATTTTGTAAGGAAAATAGTGTGCGTGCTTTGTTATTGGGCTGTTTATTGATTGTTGCTGGTTTTATAGCGCAAATTGTTTTAATCGTAGTGAAGTTGGCGGGTGCTACTGACATAAGTTGGTGGGCGGTCATGTCACCTTTGTTATGCGCTTTGGTTTTATATTTTATATTGCGGATTGTTGGAATAATGAGTGGTCGCTTATTGTTAGGTCGGATGGCGGTGGCAATGAGTCAAAACTTTCAGAAAAATCGTTCTAGGGCGCGCACGAATATTAATGATGCGCGTGTGATTGAAGGTGAAGTTTTAAGTAAAGATGAAACGCGTTGATGATTACTGTACGGATATTTTAATTTCTTGTAATAAAGCATTAGCTGCATTTGATAAAGTTCGTTGTTGATGCGTCGCTACGCCTAAACGCCTTACGGCGATATTTTCCCCAGCACTAATAATACGCAAACTATTATCAATCATCGTGTTGGGCAATACACTCCAACCTAAACCCGTGCTTACTAACATTTTAATGGTTTCTAAATAATTAGTTTCCATGCTGACCTGACAATCAATTCGCTGTTTTGTTAAGCGTTGTTCGATAAGTCGACGCGTAAAAGTATTTTTATCGGGAAGAATGGCAGGGTAATGACTAAGTTCGAGCAAGGTCGCATTGGTTTTTAAAACATGGTGTGGCGCAATCACAATACTGAGTGGATCTTCCCAGATAGGTAATAAACTCAGATGAGGTTTGTTGATATCCGGTAACGTAATGATGGCAAGCTCTAGCGTGCCATTTTCAATTAAGGCGCAAGCTTCTTCCGAATCCATAAAACGTATATCTAACGTTACTTGCGGATGCTGTTGGTTATAACGTTGCAGAATTAAGGGCAAACGATGCAAACCAATGTGATGACTAGTCGCAATTTTTAGTGAACCTTTGATGTGTTGATCAAGATTCGCCATGGCGCGTCGACTGTCTTCCATGTCTTGTAAAATGCGATGTGCATGTTCGTAAAGAATGGTACCGGCTGGGGTGAGTTGGATTTGTCGTCCAATGCGATCAAATAACCGGGTATCCAGCTGACTTTCTAAAGCCGCAATGCGTTTGCTAATGGCGGGCTGGGTTAGAAATAAGCGTTCTGCTCCCATCGAAAATGAGCCCGTATCGGCGACGGCTAAAAAGGCTTTGAGGTTGTGCGTATCCATATCTGCTGGCACCGTCATGTATTCTTAATTGGAATGCAATAAATGAAAATTATGAATTGGAGTAATTCTAGTCTTATTACTACACTTTGCCCATTGTTGAATCAGTAAGAGGAAGACTTGTTATGGCCAAAACGCTTTACGATAAATTATGGGATGCACATCTTGTGCGCGAAGATGCCGATGGTACCGCACTCTTATATATAGATCGGCATTTAGTCCATGAAGTGACGTCACCGCAGGCTTTTGAAGGTTTACGTTTGGCCAATCGCAAGCCTTGGCGCGTGGATTCTATTTTAGCCGTGCCGGATCACAATGTGCCGACCACCAAACGTAGTGAAGGGATTAGTGATCCTATTTCAAAAATTCAAATTCAAACCTTGGATGACAATTGCAAAACGTACGGCATCACAGAATTTCGTATGGACGATATTCGTCAAGGGATTGTGCATGTGATTGGGCCTGAACAGGGCGCAACCTTGCCCGGCATGACGGTGGTGTGCGGTGATTCGCATACCTCTACCCACGGCGCGTTTGGTGCATTGGCATTTGGCATTGGTACTTCGGAAGTTGAGCATGTGCTTGCTACGCAATGTTTGGTTTTAAAAAAATCTAAAAATTTATTAATTTCTGTTGATGGTGAATTAGGTGTAGGTGTTACGGCTAAAGATGTTGTGTTAGCGATTATTGGACATATTGGCACAGCAGGCGGCACGGGTTACGCGATTGAGTTTGGCGGTAGCGCGATTCGCAGTTTGAGTATGGAAGGCCGCATGACGATTTGTAATATGGCAATCGAAGCGGGCGCAGGTGCTGGCATGGTTGCAGCAGATGAAAAAACCATCGCCTATTTCAAAGGTAAACCTTTCGCACCAACAGGTACACAGTGGCAAGCAGCCGTTAATTACTGGCAAACATTACACAGCGATAACAACGCGCAATTTGATCGTGTTGTTCATCTCGATGCGGCAACGATCAAACCCCAAGTTACTTGGGGTACATCGCCGGAAATGGTCGTCGCGATTGATGAGCTTGTGCCCAATCCGGAACATGCTAAAAATGAAGTGCAGGCTATTGGTATGCGCAATGCTTTGAAGTACATGGGTTTACAAGTAGGCACTGCGATAAGTGATATTCAAATTGATAAAGTATTTATTGGCTCATGCACTAATTCGCGCATTGAAGATTTACGTGCAGCAGCAGCTGTGATTAAAAATCGTAAAGTGGCGAATAATATAAAACTCGCATTGGTGGTACCAGGTTCGGGTTTAGTAAAACAACAAGCGGAACAAGAAGGCTTAGATAAATTATTTCTTGCTGCGGGTTTTGAATGGCGCGAACCCGGTTGTTCAATGTGTTTAGCCATGAACGCTGATCGTCTTGAACCTTTCGAACGTTGCGCTTCAACTTCCAATCGGAATTTTGAAAGTCGCCAAGGTTTAAACGGGCGCACGCATTTAGTGAGTCCAGCCATGGCAGTTGCGGCGGCTATTGCAGGGCATTTTGTTGATGTGCGAAATTTCTAAATTATTTTATAGGTGAATTAATATGCAAGCATTTACGCAAGTAACTGGCATTGTCGTGCCGCTTGATCGCCCCAATGTTGATACCGATGCGATTATTCCTAAACAGTATTTGAAATCGATTAAGCGCAGTGGATTTGGTCCAACCTTGTTTGATGATTGGCGTTATCTTGATGCGGGCGAGCCCGGTATGGATCATTCGCAACGCCGAATCAATCCTGATTTCGTGTTAAATCAAGGACGTTACCAAGGCGCGAATATTTTATTAGCACGCGATAATTTTGGTTGTGGTTCATCGCGCGAACACGCCGTCTGGGCTTTGGATGATTATGGCATTCGCGCAGTAATTGCACCGAGTTATGCGGATATTTTCTTTAATAACAGTTTTAAGAATGGTTTATTGCCGATTATTTTGTCGATTGACATTATCGATCAATTGTTTGTCGATGTTGCAGAAAATGCAGGCTATAAATTAACGATTGATTTGCACGATAAAAATATTATGCAACCTAACGGTGAAAAAATAGCCTTTGATATTGCCGATTATCGACGTCATCGTTTGTTGAACGGTTTAGATGACATTGCTTTAACCTTGCAACACGCTGAGGCTATTCGAGCGTATGAGCAGCAACGTAAACAAACCTCGCCTTGGTTATTTTCTTGATATTAAAATCTTTTATTAATTTATTTTTAGTGAGTAAAGCTGCATGACAAAAAAAATCGCAATTTTAGCGGGTGATGGCATAGGTCCGGAAATCATGGTCGAAGCATTAAAAGTATTAACGGTGTTGAATAACGAATTCGCTCTGAATGTTGAAACGGAAAAGGCCTTAGTCGGTGGCGCGGCTTACGATGCAGAAAAACATCCATTGCCAGAAAGCACTTTAAAAACATGTCGCGCTGCGGATGCTATTTTGTTGGGCGCAGTCGGTGGTCCGCGTTACGACAACTTACCGCGTGAATTACGGCCTGAGCGTGGTTTATTAGGATTGCGCTCAACTTTTGGTTTGTTTGCAAATTTGCGTCCCGCTATTTTGTATCCGCAGCTAGCCGCAGCTTCTAGTTTAAAAACAGAATTGGTTGCAGGTTTAGATCTTATGATTGTTCGCGAATTAACCGGGGGTATTTATTTTGGTCAGCCACGCGGTTTGGGTCTGAACGCCGACAAACAACGCGAAGGTTTTAATACGATGCGTTATTCAGAACCCGAAATTGAACGCATTGCACGCGCAACGTTTGAAATTGCTATGAAGCGTAATAAGCGCGTTTGTTCAGTTGATAAGGCCAACGTTTTAGAAGTATCTGAGTTGTGGCGTGAAGTGGTTACACGGGTTGCGCAAGAATATCCTGCGGTGAGTTTGTCGCATATGTATGTTGATAACGCCGCTATGCAATTAGTGGCACGACCGAAACAATTTGATGTGATGGTTACCAGTAATTTGTTTGGCGATATATTGTCAGATATCGCCGCGATGTTAACGGGTTCGATAGGTATGTTGCCATCGGCTTCTTTAAATGAAGACGCCAAAGGTATGTATGAGCCCGTACATGGTTCGGCGCCTGATATCGCAGGCAAAGGCGTTGCGAATCCGATCGCGACGATTTTGTCTTTAGCAATGTTATTGCGTTACACCTTTAACGAAGCCGCATTGGCGGATCGCATAGAGCAGGCGGTAGCTAAAGTGTTAGATGCAGGTTTGCGTTGTGCAGACATTGCAACGGCAGGCACGCGTGTCGTTAGTACCGCAGAAATGGGTGATGCTATTACGCAGGCATTACGTGCATAGATAGGCTTATGTGCGTAAAGATGCAGCAACAAAGGCTTCGCGTTATAATGCGCGACTTTTTTCGTTAAACCGTATTTGAGAGTGCAGATCCGCTATGAGTAAGAAAGTGAATGTTGCGGTAGTTGGTGCTACCGGCGCTGTCGGTGAAGCTATGTTAGCCATTTTGGCTGAGCGTAAATTTCCCGTTGATCAAGTGTTCCCGTTGGCGAGCGAACGCTCCGCGGGTAAAACGATAGAATTTAACGGCAAGCACATCAGAGTCGGAAATTTAGCGGAATTTGATTTTAGTAAAACGCCGATTGGTTTGTTTTCAGCAGGCGCTTCAGTATCAGCAGAGTATGCGCCGAAAGCCGCAGCTGCGGGTTGCGTTGTGATCGACAACACGTCGCAGTTTCGTTATGACGATGATATTCCCTTAGTCGTGCCTGAAGTTAATCCGCACAAAATTGCGGAGTATAAAAATCGCGGCATTATCGCAAACCCTAATTGTTCAACGATTCAAATGCTGGTGGCTTTAAAGCCTATTTATGATGCGGTAGGTATTGAGCGCATTAATGTGGCGACTTACCAAGCGGTATCGGGTACCGGTAAAGAAGCGATTGAAGAGCTGGCTCAACAAACGGCTAATTTGTTAAATGGTAAAGCCGCTGATTGCGAAGTCTATCCAAAACAAATCGCTTTTAATGTGTTGCCGCATATCGACGTATTTATGGATAACGGCTACACCAAAGAAGAAATGAAAATGGTCTGGGAAACTCAGAAGATCATGGGCGACGACACCATTATGGTTAATCCTACCGCAGTGCGTGTGCCTGTGTTTTACGGTCATTCGGAAGCGCTTCATATTGAAACGCGCCGCAAGATCAGCGTTGAAGATGCCCGTGCTTTATTGGCCAAAGCGCCCGGCGTAGTAGTGTTAGATGAGCGCAAAGCAGGCGGTTACGCGACCGCTGTAACAGAAGGTGCTAATCATGATCCCGTCTATGTCAGCCGCATTCGCGAAGATGTCTCGCATCCGCGGGGGCTAAACTTGTGGGTTGTGGCGGACAATGTGCGTAAAGGGGCAGCACTTAATAGCGTGCAAATTGCTGAATTGTTGCTTAAAAACTATCTGTAAGTTATTGTTATTGCATGTTGTTAAAGTAATTTATTTAAAGTATATTCTCAAAAGACCACGTATCCCCGTGGGATATATAGATAAATTGTCTGACGGGGGTGTAGGTATGGCAATTTGGGGGCAGAGCTTCACGTGCGACAAATAACGGCAGCATTACTCATCGGACTTATTGTGCTAGGTGCAAGCGCCGCGCATGCATTAGGTCTGGGCGATATTGAAGTTTTTTCGGCATTAAATCAGCCTTTAGACGCTGAAATTGCTTTAACTTCAACTAAGCCCGGCGAAACAGACGGCATGATTGTTAAGCTGGCGTCAGAACAAGTATTTCAACAAGCAGGTTTAGAGCGTCCCTTCTACCTGACCAAGCTGAGTTTCCAAATTGCAGCAAAGCCGAATGGCAGTCAGTACATCAAAGTTTCCAGCAAAGATTTAATTCGCGAACCATTTTTGAGTTTTCTCGTAGATGTCGAATGGCCTCGAGGTCGTTTGGTGCGCGAGTACACCTTATTATTAGATCCTCCTGTATTCACCACGCCATCTGAAACAACAGCACAACCTGCGGTTCAACCCGCTATCGTGCCAGCACCTGTAATGCCGGCGCTTAGTGAGCCTGCACCGATACAGCGCGAGATAGTGCCTTTACCTGCTACCACCGAACCTCCTGCTGGCGATGCGTTTGATTTTGGCGAAAACGGCGCAGCGACTGGCGATCAAGTTGCAGTGATCCCTGGCTTACCCGAAATAGAAATTGAAAATAATAATGATGCTGTAGCGCCAATCGCGGAAGCTTCAGTATCAGTTCCAGTCAGCGATGAAACCGCTGTGATGGAAGCTGCTGCGGAAACGCCCGTCTTCACTGATGCTGCTGAATTCCCGGATATTGAATTAGAGTTTGACGAAAGCATTCCTTATGACAAGGTTGCAACGGCTGCGGTATTAGCACAAATCAAAGCAGAAGAGTTGGCAAAATCTACTAAGCCAACTGTCAAACCACCTGCGCAAAGCGGTGATCATAAAGTGGTAGCTGGTGACACCTTGTGGGAAATTGCGGAAAAATATAAACCGGCAAATGTTAGCGTGCATCAAGCGATGTTAGCTATTTTGCAAACCAATCCAGATGCGTTTATTCGCAACAATGTAAACAGTGTGCGCAAAGGTTATGTTTTGCGTATGCCTGATGGTCAAGCTATGAGTGCTATCAGTTATGCTGATGCAGCTGCCCAAATTAAAGAACAAAATGCTTTATGGCGCGAGTACAGCGGTCAAATTGCCGGTGCTGCTACCATGGGCGTTGAAAGCGGTAGTCGGCCCACTGTTGCAAAAGCAGATGCGCGCTTAGATCTGCTCGCACCTAGCAACTCTAAAAGCAGTAAGTCTGCTAGTGGCAACCAAGCCGGCAGTGATGCTGGTGATGTTAAGCAAAACGATTTGAAGTTAGCGCGTGAAGCATTAGCTGCAGAACGTGTTGAGAAAAATGAACTACGTTCACGTCTAACTGATTTGGAAAAACAAATCAAAACCATGCAACGCATTATTTCTCTGCGGGATGAGCAGCTTGCACAATTACAAGCACAGTTAGAAGCCAAAAATAAAGCGGCAGCCACTACAAAACCTAGCGTACCTACTGCTGACAAACCCTCTAAAATAAAATCTTCTGCTGGCGCCTCGGAGGGTGCCCCGCTGGGGGAGTCCCAAAGAAATAACCTTTCGGCGCCGGTGACAGATGTTTCGCCGGCGAGTAAATCTGTTAGCCCGTCTGTTAGTAAGCCAATTGATCCCTCGAATACCGTAATAACTAAAGATACTTCTCCTGCTGCTCCTGCTAATACCAACGCACTCGATAAAACTGACATTGAAAATAATACAGATGCGGCAAATGATATTGCTAATAGTGATGTGGTTGATAGTGATGTTGCAGAAAAACCCATAGCGATAGAACCCGCACCCACGCCTGTTACACGTAAACCAACGGGCCCATTAGCGCTAATTTATAATTCATTACCCGCACCTTATAACATGATGCTGGCGGATGCTTTAGAAAGTCCGTTAGGCTTGGGCGTTTTAGCTGCAGTATTATTAATTTTACTCGGCATTATATTTGCCATTTTTAAAATGGTGACTGGCAGCACTCAAGATAACAAACCTAAAATTAAATCAAATAGTATGCAATCTCGAGCTGCGCCTACTGCTTCATTTGGTGAAAAGCTAAGTGAAATGTTTGCGCCTCTGTTGGCCGTATTTCAAGGCAATAAAAATAAGAATAAAAAAATTATTATTAATATGCCGCCTGAAGATGACGATGAAGATTTTCCGGTAGAGCGTTCTATTGAAGACCAAATTTTTGGTGATGATGAACTTGGTGGCACTCAAGATGGTGATGACGTAGCGGATGAGATTTTTGGTAAACCAACACCAAAATTAACGTCTAAAACAGATTATCAAGAAAGCCCCACTATTATTGAAGCGCTGCCTATTATCGATGAACCTGAAGAAGACGAGGTCATGGATGATACAACGGCGGAAGCAGACGTATATCTCGCCTATAAACTATTTGATCAAGCCGAAGAATTATTGAAACAAGCGATTGCAGATAATCCTGCGCGCAATGATTATAAATATAAGCTCGTTGAAAGTTATTATGCGATGGTAAAAGACGCGCAGGATGAAAATGACACAGCGACTGCCAATAAACATCAAGCGACTTTCTTAACCGCTGCCGATAGCTTGAAAAAAGCGACTAAGGCAAAAGGTCGTTTATGGGCTAAAGCGGTTGCAATGGGTAAACAATTAGCCCCCGATCATGCTTTGTTTGCAGGTGAGTCGGCTGCAGGCGTGAATTTGGCAGAATTAGCGCCGGCTAAACCACAAACACCGGATCTTGATTTCTCAGATTCTGATACTGACACTGAGGCTGCACCCGATTTTAATTTGGATGATGGCAGTAGCGATCTAGAGTTTGATTTAGATCTTGATGCAAATTCAACCGACGTGGTTGTTTCGCTAGAAGACGATTTAGAGTTTGATGGTGATCTGCTCGGCAATAACGCGCTTGAATCAGACGATGATGCTTTAGATTTTGATATGCCGACAATGGTTGAAGAAACCCTTGCGATAGATGACAGCGATATGGATTTAGATTTTGATGCCGCTGAGTTAGGTTTAGACGATGATTCAGCAGATGAGACGGGTACTGCAACCTTAGTTGAAGATCCATTTAGTATTGAAATGGGCAATGAAACCCTGATTGATGATGCGGATTTTGGTGGCGAAACGTTAATTGAGGGTGGCGGCGATGATGCTGGCAACGAAACCTTAATTGACGCGGCCGATGCAGGGGAAGCAGAAGATGATGATGAATTTGATTTAGGTTTAGAAGATTTAATGGATGAAATTGATCCTACTTCTAATCGTCGTTCTGAAGAAACTATCGCTTTAGATTTTACGGAAGATTTTGAAGTTGCTACCACCGGCGGCAACAGCAAATTATTAGCAGATGACGAAAATGAATTATTGTTTGAAGACTTCCAAACACCAGCGAAACCAGTAAAAGCTGCGCCCGCTGTAAGTTTTGATGATGACGATGATACTGATGACACAATGTTTAATTTTGCTGATGAAGATGGCGGTGAAGATACCCATATCGATAATGAAGATGATGATTCTTTAATTGGCGATAGCGATGCTGATGAAGTAGATACCAAATTAGATTTAGCTAAAGCGTATCTTGATATGGGCGATTACGATGGCGCCAACAGCACGTTGGAAGAAGTGTTAAGCGAAGGTAATGAAGAACAACGTCGTGAAGCTAGTTCTTTATTGGAACAGATAGCCTAATAAAGTTTTAAATAGCGATTTTTTATGCGTATCGCCTTAGGGCTAGAATATAACGGCTCCGCATTTAAAGGTTGGCAATATCAAGTGCATACTGCCACTGTACAAGCAGCGGTTGAAGCCGCTATTAGTAAAGTCGTTAATCATCCTATTCGTGTGGTTTGTGCGGGTCGCACCGATACTGGTGTACACGCCACTGCGCAAGTCATCCATTTTGATACTGATGTCATGCGTGATGACCGCGCGTGGATTTTTGGCATCAATGCTAATTTACCTAAAACTATTTCTGTGCAGTGGTTCAAATACGTCAGCGATGATTTTCATGCTCGATTTTCGGCGCTAGCGCGTAGTTATCGTTATATATTATTAATGCGTCCCATGCGTCCCGCTTTATTGCCCCGTTACGTCACATGGGATTACCGACAATTAAATATTGAATTTATGCGTGAAGCTTTGCATAGCCTCATTGGTCAACATGATTTTAGTGCTTTTCGCGGCGCGGGTTGTCAGGCAAAAAGTCCGGTACGTGAAGTGCAATACGCGACGTTAACGCAAGCCGGTGAAATGATGTGGTTGGATATTCGCGCCAACGCATTTTTGTATCATATGGTGCGCAATATTATGGGCAGCTTAATAGTCGTGGGCGCGGGCGTACAATCACCTGGTTGGTTAGCGGAAGTACTGGCAAGCCGCCAACGTGAGCGAGCGGCCGCAACGGCGGTGCCGGATGGTCTGTACTTTACGGGCGTTTATTATCCGGAGCACTTCAATTTGCCTAATGAGCCACGTTATCCTCATATTGCTTAGCGTCCGCCGCGTGTGGGATAGAGCCAAATCTGCTAATCTACGATGCTTTTTGAAAATGTTGGATTTATAAAGGATTTTCTAAGGGGTTCCCTGGAAAACTCGGTAATAAATCCCATCGACGATGATGTTAATTATTGGATTTTGTTTGGTGTTGCACATTACTTCGTTCTTTTTTAAGGTCGATTCTGCATGAAGCCGCGAATCCGAGTGAAAATCTGCGGCATTACGCGTGAAGAAGATGCGCTCGCAGCAGCACAATGTGGCGCGGATGCGATTGGTCTGGTGTTTTATCCTCCGAGCGCGCGTCATGTGAGTGTGTCGCAAGCGCGGCAAATTGCCGCACAGGTTCCACCTTTTGTAACCGTCGTCGGTTTGTTTTTAGATGCGACGGAAGAGGCAATTCGTGCAGTATTAGAGGAAGTTCCGCTCGATATGCTGCAATTCCATGGTCGAGAAACGGCCGCAGAGTGTGATCGTTGGGGGTATCGTTATTTAAAATCCGTGCCCATGAAAGATCAACCGGATTTACACGATTTTATGCTTCGCTATCCAAACGCAGCCGGTTTTTTATTAGACACGGTTTCTGCTGGCGAAGCCGGTGGTTCGGGGCAAGTATTTGCTTGGCAGGCGTTACCGACTAACCTTACACACCCCACCATTTTAGCGGGTGGCCTCACACCGGAAAATGTGAGCTCAGCCATGACTCAAACGAATTGTTATGCCGTAGATGTGAGCAGTGGTGTTGAAGATGGAAAAGGCATTAAATCATTGAAAAAAATACGCGCTTTTATGACGGAAGTCCGAGCTTATGAATCACATTAATTATCATGCATATCCCGATGAAAACGGCCACTTTGGTGAATTTGGTGGACGCTTCGTATCTGAAACTTTAATGGCACCTATTGAAGAGTTAACCGCTGCATACGAGCGTTATCGCGACACGCCAGAATTCCTTAATGAATTGCACTCTGATTTAAAACATTACGTGGGTCGACCTTCGCCATTATATTTTGCTGAACGTTTAACAAAAGAATGGGGCGGCGCAAAAATTTATTTAAAGCGCGAAGATTTAAACCATACCGGCGCGCATAAAATTAACAACACGATTGGCCAAGCATTATTAGCAAAACGCATGGGTAAGACTCGTGTGATTGCAGAAACAGGCGCAGGTCAACACGGTGTAGCAACCGCAACGGTAGCCGCACGTTTAGGATTGGAATGCGTAGTGTATATGGGCGAAGACGATATCGTCCGCCAAGCACCGAATGTTTATCGCATGCGTTTATTAGGCGCAACCGTGGTTGCCGTTAAATCAGGCTCGCGCACGTTGAAAGATGCAATGAATGAAGCGATGCGAGATTGGGTGACTAATGTCGATAATACTTTTTATATTATTGGTACTGTTGCAGGACCGCATCCTTATCCCGCGATGGTGCGTGATTTTCAAGCTATTATTGGGCGTGAAGCGCGCGAACAAATTCAATTAGCAGAACAACGTTTACCCGATGCATTAATTGCATGTGTGGGCGGCGGCTCAAATGCGATTGGATTATTTTATCCGTTTTTAAATGATGCCGATGTTGCTATGTATGGTGTAGAAGCAGGTGGTCACGGACTTAATACAGGCGAACATGCTGCACCATTAAGTGCGGGTAAGCCCGGTGTTTTACACGGTAACCGTACTTATTTAATGGAAGATGAAAATGGACAAATTAAAGCCACACATTCTATTTCGGCAGGTTTAGATTATCCCGGTGTAGGCCCTGAACATTCCTGGTTAAAAGATAGCGGCCGCGTTAATTATGTTAATGCGACCGATGCAGAAGCGATGGCGGCATTTCATTTGTTAACGCGCAAGGAAGGCATTATTCCCGCGTTAGAAAGTGCGCATGCGATTGCTTATGCGGCTAAGCTCGCCCCGCAAATGTCGGCTAAACAAATTATTATTATTAATTTATCCGGTCGCGGTGATAAAGACGTGAATACCGTGGCTAATTTGCAAGGCATTACGTTATGAATCGACTTGACCAAACATTTGCATTGTTACGCGAATCCAAACGCGCCGCTTTAATTACTTATATTACTGCGGGTGATCCTCAGCCTGATGCAACCGTTGGTTTTATGCATGCATTGGTGAAAGCCGGTGCGGATGTATTGGAATTAGGTGTACCGTTTTCTGATCCGATGGCGGATGGCCCCGTCATTCAAGCCGCACACGAACGCGCGTTAGTGCATAACATAAGCTTACGTGATGTACTCGCGATGGTGAAAGCGTTTCGTGAACACAATCAACATACACCGGTCGTGTTGATGGGTTATTTAAATCCAATCGAAGTTATGGGTTATAAAACTTTCGCACAAGCGGCTCAAGTGCACGGTGTGGATGGTGTGTTGACAGTTGATATGCCGCCGGAAGAAGCGGTTAAAGCAGTGGCTATTTTCCGTGAAGAAAATTTAGCGCCGATTTTTTTAATCGCCCCAACGTCTACTCCTGCACGCATCGCGCGCATTGCAGAACTCGGCAGCGGTTTTTTATACTATGTTTCGCTTAAAGGTGTGACCGGTGCGGCAAGTTTGGATGTTGGCGCAGTAACGGAAAAGTTAGCCTTGATTCGGCAATACAGCGACTTACCCTTAGGCGTAGGTTTTGGTATAAAGGATGCGGAGAGCGCGCGTCAAATTGGTCGAATTGCCGATGCCTTGATCGTAGGCAGCGCCTTGATTAAACAAATTGAAACTCATCTAGACTCGCCAGCGCAGGCTGAAAAAGCCATGGCGCATTTAGTGAGTGAAATACGTACAGCACTGAATGACTTAGCTGCGGCAAATGCAGCTTAATAATATTAAATAACGTTACGGGATCCATTATGAACTGGTTTGAAAAACTGATTCCTTCTAAAGTTGGTAACAACAGCAAAAAAACTTCTGTGCCAGAAGGGTTGTGGATTAAATGTGAAGCGTGCAGCAATGTGCTGTATCACGAAGAGCTGATCAGTAATTTATATGTATGCCCTAAATGTAATAATCATATGCGCATCTTTGCGCGTCAGCGTTTAGATTTATTTTTAGATGCAGAAAACCGTGAAGAAATTGGCGCAGATATTACGCCTATCGATACTTTGCATTTCAAAGATACTAAAAACTATAAAGACCGTTTGGTAACCTTCCAAAAAAATACCGGCGAAACCGATGCCTTAGTGGTGATGCGCGGACAACTGTTAGGTAATCCTATCGTCGCTGCTGCCTTTGAGTTTCGTTTTATTGGCGGTTCTATGGGCTCAGTAGTCGGCGAACGTTTTGTGCGCGGCGCTGAACGTTGCTTGCAGGACAATGTACCTTTTATTTGTTTTACTGCATCCGGTGGCGCACGTATGCAAGAAGGTTTGTATTCATTAATGCAAATGGCAAAAACCAGCGCAGCCTTAGCAAAACTTGCCGAACGCGGCATTCCTTTTATATCAGTTTTAACGGATCCGACTACGGGTGGCGTATCAGCTAGCTTAGCCATGTTAGGCGACGTCAATATTGCGGAACCTAATGCTTTGATTGGTTTTGCTGGTCAACGTGTGATTGAGCAAACCGTGCGCGAAAAATTACCAGCAGGTTTTCAGCGTAGTGAATTTTTATTAGCGCATGGCGCGATTGATATGATTGTACCGCGCGGTCAAATGCGCGAGACCGTCGCTTCAATTTTCAGCATGTTACATTATCGTTCCGGTGTAAAAGCACCTGTGTCCGCGGCCTAGTGTTGTTGAGTGTTGTTGTGTTTTGATAGGATCCACTTCACAGCCTAATTCTTTATCTGAATGGCTAGACTGGCAGACACGCCAGCATTTTAAATCGATTGATCTTACTCTTGAGCGCGTTCGCATTGTGTACGAACGCCTCGCTATTGCCCGCATTGCTCCCCATGTTATTACTGTAGCCGGTACTAATGGCAAAGGTTCTTCGGTTGCTTTATTAGAAAGTATCTTGCGCGCGGCGGGTTATCGTGTGGGTTGTTATACCTCACCTCACATACTGCGATATAACGAACGCATCGTGGTTAATCAGCAAACTATTAGCGATGAAAGTTTATGCGCAATTTTCGCCCGCATTGAAGCGGCGCGTGGAGAGATTGCCTTAACCTATTTTGAATACGGGACGTTGGCGGCTTTTTTATATTTTGCAGAACAATCATTAGATGTCGCTATTTTGGAAGTTGGTTTAGGTGGCAGACTCGATGCAGTGAATTTAATTGATGCCGATGTGGCGTTGATTACAACGATTGATTTAGATCATTGCGAATGGTTAGGTAATGATCGCGATAGCATTGCGCGCGAAAAACTGGGAATTGCGCGTAAAGGTCAGCCGCTGATTGTGGCAGAGTTAAATCCACCCGAGAGCATCGCAGAAATAGTCCAACGCGTGCAGCCGCAGCTCTATCAAGCAGGACAACATTTTGGTTATCACCTCAACAATAACACCTGGCAATGGTGGCAGGGCCCGCATTTGCGCTGGACTGATTTACCTAAGCCGGCTTTACTCGGCGAGCATCAATTACAAAATGCCGCCGCCGTGTTATGCGTTTTAGCCTGTTCGCAGACACGACTGCCGGTAACGCAAATCGCGGTTGAACAGGGCTTGCGTGAGGTGCGTTTAGCTGGACGCCTACAGCGCGTTACTGAAAATGTATGGATAGACGTCGCGCATAATCCGCAGGCAATGCGCGCCCTTGTTCCGGTTTTGGCTAACGTGTCAGGATCCTGGCATATCGTTTTCGGCGTATTGGCGGACAAAGACGCTAAACAGATGTTAGAAATTTTAGAACCGCTCGTGGTTTCGTGGCATTTAATTACACCCAATAATCCACGGGCGCTGAATGCTGAAGTACTAGCCGCGGCGTTGCCAGAAAATTCGCAACACGTCGCCGCTGTAACGATTAGTGCGTTACCACAAGCATTGTTAGCCGCCCAAGCAGCAGCGCAACAAACGGGCGGTCAAGTTTTAGTATGTGGATCATTTTATACCGTGGCCGAAGCATTAAGTGTTCTTTAGTGGTGGAACGCGCTACAGATGCATGCCGCATAACGGTATAATGGCGACCTCTAATATCTCGCAGTGAGCAGGCCATGGAACGTCAAGTACAACAACGTTTGGTCGGCGCCATCGTCTTGGTCGCACTCGGTGTTATTTTCATTCCCATGTTGTTTGATCAGTCCGATAAACAGGCCTGGCTCAGCAAAACCTCGCAAATCCCAGACGAGCCTAATATAACCGTACGTGATCGTTTGGCCGAACAAGAACCCATTCCAGAAATTGTGCCGCCGCCGGCGTTAACTGAAACATTGCCTGCTTTGCAAGCTGAGCTGGGTGTTACCGCGGAAGACACCGTGTTAGCGACACAAAATGAATTGCAAGCGCGCTTGCCGGCAGCTACTGCAACCGTTGCTGCGACCATTCAAAAAACACCGCCTAAGCCTGTCATCAAAGAAACTAAAGCAGCACCGCGTTGGTGGGTACAAGTCGGTAGCTTTGGTAAACAAGCGAACGCGCAAGTGTTGAAAGATAAATTGCAACAGCAACAATATAAAAGTGCTATCGCAAAATTAAAAGGTACTACCGGCATTATTTATCGTGTGCGTGTGGGGCCAGTAACGGACCGTGCAAAAGCGGATAATTTGCTAAAACAATTACAGAGCAAAGGTTATCGTGGCATGGTAACGAATGATGAGTAACTAATAGTGATGGGTTTTGCGTGGATTGATATTACCATTGTATTAGTAATGCTAATCTCAATTGGGATAGGCGCATTCCGTGGCTTTACTCGCGAAGCGTTATCATTAGCTACCTGGATTATGGCGTCGGTATTATCGATTACTTTAGCCGGCAAATTAGCGCCGATGTTGTCCGACAGTATTGAAACTCCGCAATTTCGAATTGCCATTGCGATGGCTATTTTGTTTGTGCTGAGTATGGTGGCGGGTGGTTTAATCACTTTTTTAATGATGGGTTTATTGCAAGCGTCACATCTGCAAGGTATAGATCGTAGTATCGGTATTGTGTTTGGTTTATTACGCGGCGTGATTGTTATTTCGATTTTAGTTATGTGCGGTGTATTTAGTAATATTCATCACGCGAGCTGGTGGCAAGAATCAAGTTTATTACCTTATTTTACGACGTTGTTACATTGGTTGAAAAATGTAATGCCGAGTGATATTGCGCAATATATTTTAGTTTAATTTACTCCGTTCAAAAGGCGAATTAGCATGTGTGGCGTTGTCGGTGTTATCGGAACTGCAAATAGTGGTCCGGTTAATCAGATGTTGTACGACAGTCTGATTTTGTTGCAACACCGTGGTCAAGATGCAGCGGGCATCGTAACCTGTAATTACGATGGTAAATTATTCATGCGTAAATCCTTAGGTTTAGTGCGTGACGTATTTCAACAACGTCATATGGAACGTTTAGAAGGTAGCATGGGCATTGCGCATGTACGGTATCCCACCGCAGGACATGCTAAAACGTCGACCGAAGCACAACCATTTTATGTGAATTCACCTTTTGGTATTGCATTGGGTCATAACGGTAATTTAACCAATGCCGATGATTTGCACGCTGAATTATTTCAAGAAGACCTACGACATATTAATACTTCGTCTGACTCGGAAATTTTGTTAAATGTATTTGCGCATGAAATGCAAAAATACAGCAAAGCCAGCATGAGTGAAGACGATGTATTTTATGCCGTAGCAGGTGTGCATCGCCGCGTTAAAGGTGGTTATGCCGTTGTTGCTTTAATTACCGGGCGAGGCGTTTTAGGTTTTCGCGATCCAGATGGCATCCGCCCTTTGGTTTACGGTAAACGCGACACCGCGCATGGCACTGAATATATGATCGCCTCTGAAAGCGTCGCGTTAGAAGGCAATGGCTTTAAAATTGTCCGAGACATTGAACCCGGCGAAGCTGTTTTTATTGATAAAAAAGGCCAAGTATTTACGCGTCAATGTGCGGAACATACAACACGCACAAACTGTATATTTGAATTCGTTTATTTTGCGCGTCCTGACAGCATTATCGACGGCGTATCAGTGCATCATGCGCGCATGCGCATGGGCGAAAAACTCGCATCAAAAATTATGCGCGTATGGCCAGATCATGATATTGATGTGGTGATTCCTATTCCTGATACCAGTCGCACCTCTGCACTAGAATTGGCTTTGCATCTTGATTTAGATTATCGCGAAGGTTTTATTAAAAATCGTTATATTGGTCGTACTTTTATTATGCCTGGTCAAGTAGAGCGTACTAAATCCGTGCGACAGAAATTAAATCCCATTGGTTTAGAATTTAAAGGTAAAAATGTTTTATTAGTTGATGACTCGATTGTGCGCGGCACCACTTCACAGCAGATTATTCAAATGGCGCGGGAAGCAGGTGCACGCAAAGTGTACATGGCCTCGGCGGCGCCACCGGTGCGTTATCCCAATGTATACGGCATTGATATGCCAGCAGCACAAGAATTTATTGCACACAATCGAACTGAAGTTGAAATTGCTGAAGCTATTGGTGCGGATAAATTAATTTACCAAGATTTAGACGACTTAATCGAAGCCGTAAAATTTGGCAGTCCAACATTGGAGCAATTTGATTGCTCTTGTTTTAATGGTGAATATATTACAGCGGATGTGGATGCTGCTTATTTCGCTAGTTTAGAGCATCGTCGAAATGACAAAGCTAAAGCGCATAATGAAGCGTTGGCTATGATTGAAGATACCGATCTTTGAGTTTTTGGCAGTGAATGAAAATCCGCAATCGCTTGGACTTGAAAAAGTCATACACGCTGTTACAGAAAAAACAGGCAGTTCTGCGTCTCGATTTATTTGGATTAACGTTGCTGAGCAGTGTTTGTATCTAATTGATGCTAAACAAGTCGTTCAGCAGTACGCGATATCCACATCACGTTACGGTGTGGGAAATCTGCAAGATAGTTTTAAAACCCCTTTAGGCCTGCATCACATTGCAGAAAAATTAGGCGCCGAGTGTAGCTCAGGAGAAATATTAAAAGCGCGACAAGCTACGGGAGATTTGGCGCCGATTTGCCAAGACGCGATCGCCTTGGACAAAGACTATATTACGTCGCGTATTTTATGGTTAAGTGGATTAGAGCCTGGTTACAATCAAGGCGGGCAGGTTGATTCTCACTCGCGTTATATTTACATCCATGGCACCGCAGAAGAAGGTTTGATTGGTCGTCCTGCTTCTATTGGTTGCATACGCATGCGCAATCAAGATGTCATTAAATTGTTTTCCGAAGTAGAGCAGGGACTGCTAGTTATGATTACCAGCGACAATTAAAAAAATCAGGAATTAATGCAATGAGTGTTCGTCGTATAGCCAATTGGCTATTTTTTTGTGTCTTATTTTCTTTGTTGTTGCCCATCGCAATCATGACGAGTTTGCGTTGGATTAATCCATTGGGTAGCAGTTTTATGTTTTTGCAACAACATGGTTGGTTTATGGAGCGCGAGCCTTGCGAAAAAATTTATTATCAATGGTCAGATTATGAAGAGATTGCGGCACATGTTAAATGGTCAGTGTTAACCTCTGAAGATCAAAAATTTTTTGAGCATCAAGGTTTTGATCTTGAGTCTATTCAAGATGCAATGGAAGAACGTCGGCGACGTGGTAAAACGCGGCACGGCGCTAGTACCATTACTCAGCAAATGGTGAAGAATTTATTTTTATGGCCAGGTAAAAGTTGGCTGCGTAAAGGTTTGGAAGTTTATTTAACAGTAATTGCTGAAACAACTTTAAGCAAGCGTCGCATTTTAGAAATTTATATTAATATTGCCGAATTCGCGCCTTGTACTTTTGGCGCAGAAGCGGCTGCGCGTAACGTATTTCATGTACGCGCAAAATATTTGAGTGTGCATCAAGCCGCATTAATGGCCGCCGTTTTGCCTAATCCTAAACGTTTGCGGCTAAAGAGGCCGTCACCTTATGTGCAACGACGCGCATATGAAATTGCTTCAGAAGCAAAAAAATTGCGAATATTGCAAATATTGCCGGTTCCAAAATAGCGCAGCGAGTTGACTTCAGGGTTTATCTGCGCTACTTTCCTGTGGCGCCGATTTGATAAATTTCAGCTTGCGGGCGCAATAAAAATGCAGCTAAAGCAAGGTTGGTCACATTTCAAAACCTGCTTCGCTAAGCAGGTTTTTTTGTTTGTGTAGGATGAAAAAAATGTCTGAAAAAGAACAGCAAGAAATTGAAAGTCAATGGGGGTTTGATACCCGCTCGGTGCGTGCTGGACAAGTGCGCAGTCAGTTTGGCGAGCATTCTGAAATTATTTATACAACGTCTAGTTTTGTATTTGATTCAGCTGAACAAGCCGCGAATCGTTTTTCCGGCGTGGAAAGTGGCTATGTTTATTCACGCTTTAGTAATCCTACGATTACCGCGTTTCAAAAACGCTTAGCCATATTAGAAGAAGGTGAGAGCTGTGTAGCATTTGCTTCTGGCATGTCGGCCATTAGTTCAACTTGTTTGGCCTTATTGCAACAAGGTGATCATATTGTTAGTTCGCGTGGCGTATTCGGCGCTACTGCGCAATGGTTTAATAAATATTTGCCGCGCTACGGCATTGAAGTCAGTTATGTGCCGTTGATTGATCTTGACGCGTGGCGCAAAGCGATTCGAAAAAACACTAAATTTTTGTATCTTGAAACGCCTTCTAATCCTTTGACTGAAATCGCGGATGTGCGTGCATTAGCGAATCTTGCGCATGAGTATGGTTGCTTGTTAGTAGTGGATAATTGCTTTTGCTCGCCCGCTTTGCAAAAGCCATTAACATTAGGTGCAGATATTGTGATTCATTCGGCCACTAAATATTTAGATGGTCAAGGTCGTGCTATTGGCGGCGCGGTCGTCGGTTCTGCAAAAATAGTAGGCGAAACGATTTTTGGATTTTTGCGCACGGCAGGGCCTAGCATGAGTCCGTTTAATGCTTGGGTTTTTATTAATGGCATGGAAACGTTGCGCATTCGGATGGAGGCGCATAGTCATAATGCCTTGCAAGTTGCGCAATGGCTAGAAACGCAGCCGCAAATAAGCCGCGTGTTTTATCCTGGCTTGCGATCGCATCCACAACATGAGTTAGCCAAACAACAACAAAGTGGTTTTGGTGGCATTGTTTCTTTTGAAATGAAAGGCGGGCGTGACGCGGCTTGGCGAGTCATTGACAGCACCAGTATGCTGTCGATTACAGCGAACTTAGGTGATGCAAAAACTACTATCACTCATCCCGCAACAACGACGCACGCTAAACTAAGCCCAGAAGAAAAAACCGCCGCAGGTATTACTGAAGGTTTAATTAGAATCGCCGTAGGTTTAGAAACTGCGGAAGATATTATTAAAGATTTACAAGCAGGTTTTGCTTAAATAAAAATCGTGTTAACTGGAAAAAGTTAATGCGTGTTCTGTACGGTCTTTAATTCCGCTGCCTGTGCGCTAATAATGTGTCCATTGTTTGTGTGTGTGCTAAGTAATAAAGGCAATAATTGCGCAGCGATAACATCAGCCGTGGGCAATAGGGTTTGATCTAAACCAGGATAGCCATGTGATTGTGTTGGTGTTTGCATGGCACCTGGACGAAAAATATTCGCTGTTAACTGAGTGTTTTGATTTTCTGCGGCGATACTTTTAAATAAATTTTCCATCCCCATTTTTGCTGCGCCATAAGCACCCCAATAGGCGCTTTGATTAAAATCATGGCTGACATAAACTAAACGCGCGGCCGCGCTTTGCATAAATAATTCGTATAAAGAACGCACTAAATAAAAAGGTGCGTGTAAATTTATTTGGATGCTTTTATGCCACACACCAGGATCGTAATAACGCACCGGTGTTAATGCGCCTAACCACGTTGCCGTGTAAACAAACCCGTCAAGTCGTCCAAAAGATTCGTTAATCATAGTGGCTAGTTGTCCATACGCAGCTTCTGGCTGTTTTTCTAAATCAAAGGGAATGCTTACGGGTTGTGCGCCACCCTTAGAAATAATTTGATCATAGACTTGATTCAATTTATGTTTGTGTTTACCCAGCAATAAAACCGTCGCGCCTTCATTCGCTAACTGCAGCGCTAGAGTGCGACCTAATCCATCGCCGGCGCCGGCAACTAATATAACGCGATCTTGTTGTAATTTTTTGTGCTCGTTCGTCATTCTAAGAATCTCTATATGTTTATAAATAAATTTGGCTAAGTGGGTAGATCGTTGCTAATAATGTTTAACAAGATAAGTTATACGGATTTTTCATCATCCACAGATAAATTACTAATAGGAGAGCGTGGCGTGATATCGATACTGCTTAAATCTTCTAAAGATTTTTTCTGTTCAACGCCCAGTTCAGTAAATTTACGTGCGCCGGGTAATACGCTGTTTTCTAATGAACCTACGCTATTGTTATAACTTTCGACGCTGCTGCGTAATTGCCGACCTAATTTGCTTAAGTGGCCAGTGAAAGTGCTTAAGCGGTTATATAGTTCTACGCCTAATTGTTGAATGTGTTCTGCATTAGCGGCGACCGCTTGTTGACGCCATCCAAAAGCAACGGCGCGTAATAAAGCAATGAGTGTAGTCGGCGTAGCTAAGATCACGCGATTGCTCAAGGCGTAATCCATTAAGTCATAATCTTGTTCTAATGCCGCTGATAAAAATTGTTCGCCAGGAATAAACAGGATTACATAATCAGGCGAGTTTTTAAATTGCGACCAATAAGATTTGCTGGCTAAGCTTTTTATGTGACTGCGAATATTGCTGGCATGCTTTAATAAAAACGTCTGCTTATCAGCATCAGTTTGTGCTTCTATGGCGCTGAGATAAGCATCTAACGGTGTTTTAGCGTCGACAATTAATTCACGTTGGTCGGGCATGCGCACAATCATATCTGGTCGTTGCCGACCTTGTTCGGAATCAACGCTGATTTGTTCGTGAAAATCACAATATTCCACCATGCCAGATAATTCGGCGATACGTTTTAATGTTGCTTCACCCCATTGGCCACGCACTTGCGGTTTGCGTAAAGCATTAACTAGATTACGCGTTTCTTGTTGTAATCTAGCTTGGCTTTCGGCCACGCTTTTAAGATGTTGTTCAACCGCGCCGAGACTGTGTTTTCGATCTTTTTCAATTTCTCGTAATTGAATTTCGGTTTTAACTAACGCTTCTTTAACGGGCTTTAATAATTCTTCGATAGATTTTTCTTTTTTGTCTAATTCGTGCTTTGCTTGGATTTCATGCTTGCGAAAATTTTCCTCAGCCAATTTTAAAAAATTGTCGTTATTGTTTTTTAAAGCTTGTGCTGATAAATGCGAAAATTGATGAGCGATATCGGTTTGTGCGGTGATTTTAGCTTCTAGTTGACTGCGTTCAAGAGAGTGCTGATGTTTTAGCTGCATGCCGCGCCAAGCAGCAAATAATCCGCCAGCTAATAAACCGATAACAATACCTATCCATAAATCGATATTCATTGTTGTTTTAGCCAGTCGAGTACATCGGTAGCTTTGTGTAAATAACCGGCGCCACCCCAGCTATCGGTGGGCTCGTTTGCATCAATATAACCATACAACGCGATTAAAGTAGGAATGCCCGCTGCATTACCCGCTTGCACATCGCGAATGTCATCGCCTAAAAATACACATTGTGATGGTTGACGCTGAATTAATTTACACGCATGTAATAAGGGTTCTGGATGAGGTTTGCGTACGGCCAACGTATCGCCGCTAACGATACATTGTGGTTGCCAGGGTAATTTTATCGCTTTAAGCAAAGCATCGGTGAGCCAACCGGGTTTATTGGTAACGATGCCCCATTGCAAACCTAAAGTTGCAAGCTGCGGCATTAATTCTGCAACATGACTAAACACGGTAGAGCTATCGCAAATGTGTTCTAAATAAGTATCCAAATATTCTTGTTGCAAAGTGCGTATTTGATTTTCGGATAGTGCATCACCAAAACCCAGTTTTACCAAGGCTAAGCTGCCTTGAGAAACATGTACGCGGACAATATCGTAAGGCAAGGGTGCTTGACCATGTTTAGCTAATAAAAAATTTAGCGTGCCGACCATGTCAGGCGCGGTATCAATTAAGGTACCGTCAAGATCAAATAATAAAGTATCAATCATGAGGCTTTAACAGCGTGTAATAAATAATTAACCGACACGTCGTTATTCAAACGATGAATATGCGTGAGTGGATCGTAATGTAAACCGCTCAGTTGTTGTACGTGCAAACCTTGTTGACGCACGACACGACTTAATTCAGCCGGACGAATAAATTGATTATAAGTGTGCGTGCCGCGTGGCACTAAAGATAATAAATATTCCGCGCCGATGATGGCGAGTAAAAAAGCTTTGGGTGTGCGATTTAACGTAGATAAAAATAAATGACCGCCGGGTTTTAACGCCTGCGCACACGCGACAATAATCGCAGCCGGGTCAGGGACGTGTTCCAGCATTTCCATGCAGGTAATCACGTCATAATGCGCAACATGCGTGACACTATGCGTTTCTACGCTTTCAAGTTGATAATCAAGTTTTAGATTTTGTTGTTGAATGAGAGCGTTGCTGTGTTCTCGCGCCGCGTGTAAGGCGCCTTCCGCTAAATCGATGCCGGTTACTTGCGCACCTTGCAACGCCATGGCTTCGCTTAAAATTCCGCCACCACAACCCACATCTAAAATGCGCAAACCGTGAAAACCGGTGCGCATGCCCATTTGAGATGCAATAAACTGTAAACGCAGTGGATTAATTTCGTGCAGCGTTTTAAACGCACCGTCTAATTCCCACCACTCTTCCAGCGGTTGACTAAATTTTGCGAGTTCTTCTGCTAATACATTGTTGTGCATAATCGTTACGCCGGCGTGTAAATGCGCGCTCGCCATTCACTTGCGCGTTGTTTGATTTGAGTTTCATCTAACGTTGTGAGTTGAGCATTTTGTAAAACGTGTTTGCCGGCAATCCAAACATCGGATACTTGATCGCTGCTGGCGGCATACACAATTTGAGAAATCGGATCGTACAGTGGTTGCGTGCGTAAATGATCTAAATTAATCGCGATAATATCGGCTGCTTTGCCTGCTTCCAAACTGCCGGTGATATCACCTAAACCTAATGCTTTAGCGCCATTTAAAGTTGCCATGCGTAAAGCTTGCGCGGCTGGTACTGCGGTTGCATCTTGTGCGACGGTTTTTGCTAACAGCGCCGCAGTGCGCATTTCGCCGAGCATATCTAAATCATTATTACTGGCGGCGCCATCCGTACCTAGCGCAACATTAACGCCCGCCGCGAGTAATTTTGCCACCGGACAAAAGCCGCTGGCTAATTTTAGATTTGATTCCGGGCAATGCACCACATGTGTGCCGGTACTCGCTAACAACGCAATTTCTTCATCAGTGAGCGTGGTCATATGCACCGCCGCAAAACCGCTAGACAATAAACCGAGCGCATGTAAACGGGCCAATGGACGTTGGCCACTTTGCGCCACCGCTTGTTCGACTTCAAACGCGGTTTCGTGCACGTGACAAGTAATAGGAATATCCAGTTCGTTGGCGTAGGTCAGCAATTTCCGAAAGGGTTCGTCAGAGACCGTATAAGGCGCATGTGGACCGAACAAGGTCGTCAACAGTGCGTCGTTGTGAACTTCATCGTGTAAAGCCAAGCCCTTGCTAATGTACTCATCTGAGTTTTGCGCCCAGGCGGTGGGAAAATCTAAAACCGGCGTGCCGAGGCAAGCGCGGATACCGCTATCACGTACGACTTGAGCGACGATTTCAGGATAAAAATACATATCAGCAAAACAAGTCGTGCCGCCGCGCAGCATTTCGGCGATGCCCAAACGAGCGCCATCGGCGACAAAATCGGGTTTTACCCATTCCGCTTCAGCTGGCCAAATCTTGTTTTGCAGCCAGTCCATCAAGGGTAAATCGTCGGCCATGCCGCGAAATAAGGTCATCGGTACATGGGTGTGCGCGTTGATAAAACCCGGCAACACCGCATGGTGAGGTAAATCGTGAATGTGTCTCGCCACATACATGCGTTCGGCTTCATCGCTGGGCAAAATATCGATAATACGACCACTTTGCAGCACCAGTGCATGATGCTCGAGCACCACGCCAATGGGTTCAACGGGAATTACCCAGCGCGCTTTAATTAAGGTATCAATTACGATGGTCATAGCAGCTTCCCAATAACGGCGGGCAAGTTTACCGTGAAGCAGCAGGGATGGGAATTTTTCGGCATGCCGCGCATCAATTCATCGTTATAGTGGAGTTTCTACGTTAAATATTTTATCGTGCTACAAGCTCGGCTTCCTAATATCCCCACGGCATCGCAAAGGCATCAAGATGAAACAAACAACACACGGCAGTAAGTATCAGTACGCGTTTGCAATTATAGGTTTGGTAGGCTTGCTCAGCATCGGATTAAGCGGCTGCGCGGGCAAAGTTGAGCGTATCGACGCTAACTCAACGACCGATTTAAGCGGTGATTGGAACGACACCGATTCACGCCTTGTTGCTGAAGAAATGATTAAAGATGCGCTGTCACATCCGTGGGTGATGCAGTTTACTAATAGCAATCGCCGCAATCCAACCGTGATTGTCGGCACGATAGATAATAAAAGCCACGAACACGTCAATGTTGAAACCTTTGTTAATGATATGGCGCGTGCTTTAATTAATTCCGGCGAAGTAGATTTTGTTGCTAATAAAAACTCACGCAATGAGTTACGTGAAGAACGTCAAGAACAAGATATTCACGCGACAGAAGCGACGCGTAAAGCGGCAGGCCAAGAAATCGGTGCCGACTTTATGTTAAAGGGTAGCATCAACAGCATCATCGATGCCGTTGCTAAAGAACAAACGCGTTTTTATCAAGTTGATCTAACCTTGATTAGCCTGAAAGATAATAAAATTGTTTGGGTAGGACAAAAGAAAATCAAAAAAGCGGTTTCTAAAAAACGCGTACGTTTGTAATTTTCCTCAACCGCCTTCGTGATGTTGCAGCAGAAATCTCTGTGGCTAGTAATAATGGCTGCACTCAATCTAACATTGAGCGCATGCGCTAGCTATTCCACCCGCACTCAAGATTTTCGTCAGCTGTTAAATAATGGCGATGCTTCTCAAGCCTTAGATTACTTGCGCACACATCCACCCAGTGGTGATGATCGCGTGTTGTATGATTTGAATATGGGCTTAGTGTTGCGATTAAATGGAGAGCTTGCCGCCAGCAATACGGCTTTAGAAAAAGCTAAGCGTCACATGGACGATTTAGAATCCTTTAGCGTTACGGAAAATATTGGCACATTAGTAATCAATGATCAAACCGGTAGTTACGCTGGCCAGCCTTATGAACGTTTATATGTTTATGCTTATAAAGCACTGAACTATATTGATTTAGGCGATTGGGCTGGCGCTCGCGTAGAAATGCTGCAAGCCAATGTCAAAATGCAAGAATGGAATACAAGTAATAATGTTGAAGGCATTAAAGCTTCAGCATTTGTGCGTTATCTCGCGGGTATTGTTTACGAAGCCAATAATGAACTCAATGATGCATTGATCGCTTATCGACAAAGTTACGAGATTTACCAAGCTAATGAACAATCTACTCCCGAACCTTTGCAGCGTGATTTATTGCGAATAAGTGAACGTCTGAATCGTGATGACGAGCTAAAAAAATACCGCGCTGCTTTTGGCTTTATTGAAAATAAAAAACCTAAAGAAAATAAAAGTCTCCTTAAAGAGAATAAACCGCATATTGCTGAATTGGTGGTGTTGCATCATCAAGGTCTTATTAGCGCCATGCAACAACACAGCAGCATGGTGTTTGCCCCCACGTTAAGTAAAAGTATTCGCATCTCCGCGCCGTATTATGGGTCGCGCCCCTTTAGCGTCAATAACACAGACGTAATGCTAGATGATCAAACGGCGTTAACCGTCGAGTTAGAAAACGTCGATCAATTAGCGCGCAATAATCTGGAGGCGCGCATGGCGGGCATTATTGCGCGGATTATTGCGCGTTCAGTCGTTAAATATAATGTGGCCGATCAAGTCGGTGATCGCAATCCTTTATTAGGCTTGATGACGCAAGTCGTTAATTTGGTAAGCGAAACCGCAGACACTCGCAGCTGGCAAAGTTTACCTATGAATATTCAAATCACGCGTTTGCCTATAGAAATAGGCGAGCATCGCGTCATCATTAAATCCACCATGCCGAATGGCATGTCCTATCAGCGTGAACATATGGTCCGTATTAATAAAAATACCAGCATTATATTAATCAACGACCATACGAATGGGATTGATACGATACGAACAGAAAAATCCGCGAGGATATTTTAAATGTATATCATTATAATTTTTCTGAAAGTTTTAATGCTTACTTGTATTGCAGCCTGCGCAAATTTGAGTGCTGAACGTCCTAGTTGGTTAGATGATCCGAATAGTGTTTATCCTCAAGCAGAATATCTAAGCGCCAGCGGCAGTGCAGATACCGCTGAAAAAGCTAAAGATCGTGCCATGGCTAATACCGCAAAAATTTTTAGCGTAACGATTTCATCAGCAAGTCGTGACGTATTGCAAGTACAACAAAACACAGATATTAATAACAAAACTGAAAGCGTTGAACGTTCCGCGCAAATGTTTACCAATAGCATTGCCGCCCAAACCATGGAAGGCGTAAACATTGCACGCGAATGGCGCGATCCTAAGACCCAAGAATATTATGCGCTAGCGATTATTTCGCGTGCGCAAGCGGCCAATAAATTACGCGCTGCATTGCGCGGAATTGATGAAGCGCTAGAAGATTTAGCTCGACGCGCTAATGCCAGTGCGCAGCCTTTAGAAAAGGCGCGGCTTTATAATGCCATGTTAAAGTTAATGCCTGATCGAGAAGCATTGCAAGAAAAAATGCGCATCGTTAATTTGCAGGGCCTAGCTTATCCTGCAGAATATACCGTGAACGCGTTAGAGAATCAGCGTCGCCTTGCGCTGGAGCAAGTGGTTGTAAGCATTGCGGTAACAGAAGCGGCGATGGCTTATAAAAGTAATCTGGAAGCTGGTTTAAATGCATTAGGTGTAAAGCTAGCTCCCACTGCTGCATTACAAGTTTCCTTAGATATTAAAATGGAACCTATCACGCAAAAAGACGGGTGGTATTGGCTGCGTGGTGAAGTGGTGCTGAGTTTGAACGAAAATGCCGTGACGATTAACCGCATTGCAGAGCCTTTTAAAGTGCCGGCTACCACGAAAGAAGAGGCTATGGTTCGTGGACTGCGAAAAGCAGATGAAGTGATTTCGCTACGGTTAAATGAAGTTTTGTTGAATTAGCTTTTTAAATAATTGGGTAGCTCGTGTGGAAAAAACGTATTGCGACGAATGATTTTTCTAAAAAACGTCATTTCTCTTTGTGAAATATTTTTATTGCTAGATGCCACATTCGATAACGTGATCTGGCAGCTATCTTTTGAATGTTGATAACTGTCAGATGGTGCTATTTTCACTACTGGATAGATAACAGAATTGTTGGCCGGAAATTAATTCTTGTGATCTTCTTTTCTTTCTTCGCGTATTGTCTTGCGCATTTTTGCTTCGCGTTGTTTTGTCATTTCATCCATTTTTATCATTTGATCTTTGCTTAAAATGCCGGACAAATCAGTGCGAAGTGCTTCGCGTAAGACTTTCATTTTCTCAAAGTGTTTTTTATAAGCTTCTTTAACTTGTTTTTCTTGCTCTGGGGTTAGTTGCAGTTCTTGCGTTAATTTAGCCATGCGTCGATCTTGATCGTGCTCTTCAGGTTGAGCGGCTAAGGGCAGTGCTAGACAAAGAGCTAAAGAAAACAATGCTATTTTGGGGGTGCGCATAAAAATCTCCAAGGTCATAAACAAATATGAATTAATTGAACACAAGTAAGAAGTTTAGTGTGGAGATTCGTTCCCTGAAATGGATGTTTTATACCCGTTAATTGTAAATACTACGCACGCATAAAAAACCCGGCAGTGCCGGGTTTTTGTTTTATTGCCTATTGTTTGTTGTTTAACGCAAACTGTTGTTGATGTTTTCCAACGCTTTTGAACCTGGGCAGAGTTCTGCTTCGGTGAGTTGGCTTAATGGTTTGTTGGTGGTGCTGATCATTTCATGTAAATCAGCGGCGTTTGGATCCATGTATAACAATCCAGTTAAATAACTGCCTTTACGTTTTTGATCTTCAATCGCGTTTAACGCAGCTTGACGGTCGTGAATGTCGTGGCCGGTTTCGGCTTTGTGTAAGTGAATGGTTGAGCCATCATGCAGGGTAACTTCTTGAGTTTTGCCTGCTTCATATTGCGTGGTGATTTCTTTGCGCATAGGTACGAAGTCGACGGTGCCGGTAGCTTCAACGTGTTCACGTACGTAGTCGTAACTTTTAGTAGAGCCCACGTTATTGTTGAAGGTGACGCACGGTGAGATCACATCAATGAAAGCAAAACCATGATGCGATACGGCGGCTTTGATCAATGGAATTAATTGTTGTTTGTCGCCCGAAAAACTACGACCTACAAACGTTGCGCCGAGTTGAATGGCGATGCTGACTAGATCAATCGGCGAATAAAGATTTTCAACGCCTTTTTTACTTTTTGAACCAATGTCGGCAGTAGCAGAATCTTGGCCTTTGGTTAAACCATAACAACCATTATTTTCTACCATGTATAACATATTTAAACTGCGACGCACCACGTGCGCGAATTGTCCCATGCCGATAGAAGCGGTATCGCCGTCACCGGAAACGCCGATGTAAATTAAATCACGATTGGCTAAGTTCGCGCCCGTGGCGATGGAGGGCATACGACCATGCACAGAGTTGAAGCCGTGTGATTTGCCTAAGAAGTAGGTAGGTGTTTTTGACGAACAACCAATGCCGGATAATTTTGCAACACGGTGAGGTTCAATCGACATTTCCCAACACGCTTGAATAACCGCGGCGCTGATCGAGTCGTGGCCACAACCTGCGCATAAGGTTGAAATTGCACCTTCGTAATCACGGCTTACATAACCGAGATCATTTTTTGGCAGTTCGGGATGATGAATAGTAGGACGTTGATAGCTCATAGCGTATTCCTTTTAACCTGCTGATTTAGCACTGCGGCGCAGCGGGGTAACATTCGAATCGAAATATTTACGTAATTGCGCGGCGATGCTGCGCGCCATAATTGGCGTGCCATCGATATGCAATAGTGAAATAAGTTTTTGCGGATCGGCATTGTTTTCGATTAACAATAAGCTGCGCAATTGTGCATCGCGATTTTGTTCGATAACAAATACCCGTTGATGCGCGTCAATAAATTTCTGCACATCTTGATTGAACGGAAATGCTCTAACGCGAATAGCATCGAGTTCAATGCCTTCACCCGCTAATATATCAAGTGCTTCTAACGTTGATGAAGCGCTGGTGCCGTAGAACAATACGCCATCGGCAGTGCCGGGATTGCGTTCTGCATATAACTCCGGTGCAGGCACATGATCTTTAGCGGTTTCCCATTTTTTCAGTAAACGTTCAACGTTGCGCAAGTAGGCGGCGCCGTCTTCGGTGTATACCGCATATTCATCACGTGACGTACCGCGCGTGAAGAAAGCACCTTTACTAGGATGCGTGCCAGGATAAGTGCGATAACAAATACCATCGCCATCAACATCTAAATAACGACCGAATTTTTCTATCTTATCTAATTGTTCCGCGTTTAAAACTTTGCCGCGATCATAGGTGCGACTGTCGTCCCATTCAAACGGCGGTGACAAGGTATCATTCATACCTAAATCTAAATCGGTCATGAGAATAACCGGCGTTTGTAAACGTTCGGCTAGATCAAATGCTTGCGCGGTCATGTCAAAACAATCTTTAGCATTCGATGGGAATAATAAAACTTGTTTAGTATCACCGTGTGACGCATACGCTGCCGCTAAAACGTCGGCTTGTTGTGTGCGTGTAGGCATGCCGGTGGAAGGACCTGCACGTTGCACGTTAATTAACACTACGGGAATTTCCGCGAAATACGCTAAGCCTAAAAATTCTGTCATCAGTGAAACGCCGGGACCGCTGGTGGCGGTGAACGCGCGTGCGCCGTTCCACATTGCGCCGATGACCATGCCCATAGCTGATAATTCATCTTCAGCTTGCACGATCGCATAGTTCTTTTTGCCAGTGCCTGGATCAATACGCAAACGCCGTGTGTATTTTTCAAATGCATCAACTACCGATGTTGATGGTGTAATCGGATACCACGCGGCAACAGTTGCGCCGCCATAAATAGCACCTAGACCTGCGGCCGTGTTGCCATCGATTAAAATTTGATTGCCGACATTGTCGCAACGCTTTAAGCGTACGGGTAATGGGCATTCGAAATTTTCTTGAGCGTGACGATAACCGAGTTCCATTGCATGAATGTTCGGCGCGATAAGTTTTTCTTTGCCTTTGAATTGTTCCGATACCAAATCTTGTAATACTTTGAATTCAATATCTAACAAAGCCGCCAATGAGCCGACATAAATAATATTTTTAAATAATTGGCGTTGACGTGGATCGCTGTATTCGCGCAAACAAATTTGCGTGAACGGAATGCCAATATAGTGAATGTCTTTGCGAATATATTGAATGTCTAAAGGCTTGCTAGAGTCATAAACAAAATAACCGCCGGCTTCAACTTCAGCAACGTCTTTGGCCATGCTTTGTGGATTCATGCAGACCATCACATCAATGCCGCCGCGACGACCTAAATAACCTTTTTCGCTAATGCGCACTTCGTACCAAGTTGGCAAACCTTGAATGTTCGACGGGAAAATATTCCGCGGGCTTACTGGAATGCCCATGCGAAATATAGCTTTCGCAAACATACTATTCGCACTCGCAGAACCCGTGCCGTTGATGTTGGCGAACTTAATAACAAAGTCGTTGAGGGCTTTTATTTTGTGCATGTAGAGGTACCTGCCTTCGTGACTTGATAAAGGAATTTCTGCATATCCCAAGCGCCAGTAGGGCAACGCTCTGCGCATAAACCACAATGCAGACAAACGTCTTCATCCTTAACCATGACACGTCCGGTTTTTAAATCTTCTGAAACATATAAATCTTGCGTGAGATTATTGGCGGGTGCTTGCAAACGAGTGCGCAATTCCGTTTCTTCACCGTTAGCCGTAAAACTAATACAGCTGGTGGGACAAATGTCCATGCATGCATCACATTCAATACAGCGACTGCCAGTGAAGGTAGTTTGAATATCACAATTCAAACAACGCTCTGCTTCTTTGTAAGCAATCTCGCGACTAAAACCGAGTTCGACTTCGGTTTTCATGCTGCTCAACGCTTGTTTCTTTTCTGCATGTGGCACTTTGAAACGATCGTCGTTGGTGACGCCGTTGTCATAGCTCCATTCATGGATGCCCATTTTTTGGCTAACTAAATTAACGTTGGGCGCAGGTCGGGTTAAAACATCAATATCGCGCAAAAACAAATCAATAGAAACAGCGGCTTGGTGGCCATGCGCAACAGCGGTAATAATATTTTTGGGACCGAAAGCGGCGTCGCCGCCAAAAAACACTTTCTTATTAGTTGATTGGAAACTGGTTTGATTAACAACCGGCATGCCCCATTTATCAAAATCCACGCCTTGATCACGTTCAATCCAAGGGAATGCATTTTCTTGGCCGACTGCCATGATGACATCATCACATTCCAAAATAACTTCTTCGCCGGTTTCAACTAATTGACGTTTGCCATTAGCATCGTAGCTAGAAGCGACTTTTTCGAATTTCATGCCGACTAATTTGCCATCTTTAACGATGTAAGCTTTGGGTGAATGCTCGCAGTAGAAAGGTACGTCTTCGTGCATCGCATCTTCTTTTTCCCAAGGCGATGCTTTCATATCTTCGAAGGTTGAACGCACTACGATTTTTACATCTTCACCGCCTATGCGACGTGCCGTACGACAACAATCCATCGCGGTGTTACCACCACCCACAACGATGACACGTTTGCCAACCGTTTTGATATGACCAAAAGCCACGCTATCTAACCATTCAATACCCACATGAATATTGCTGGTGACGTGATCACGATTTTCTAGTTTTAAATCACGACCGCGCGGTGCGCCAGTGCCGATAAAAACAGCGTCGTAATTTTTCGCGAGAATATCTTTTAAGCTACTGACATAGTGGTTAAAGACGCTTTTTACGCCCATGTCCAAAATGTAGCCGGTTTCTTGATTTAAAACTTCTTCCGGTAAACGGAAAGAAGGAATTTGGCTGCGCATAAAACCACCCGCACTGGCGTTAGCGTCATACAAATCAATTTCATAACCATGCGGCATTAAATCGCGGCATACGGTTAATGCAGAAGGTCCCGCACCGATGACCGCAACACGCTTGCCATTTTTAGTGGTGGGAATATTAGGTAATAACGCGCTGATGTCGCCTTTATTATCAGCAGCAACACGCTTCAAACGGCAAATGGCCACCGGTTCTTCATCGACTCGACCACGACGGCAAGCCGGTTCGCAAGGGCGATCGCAGGTACGACCTAACACACCGGGAAATACGTTGGACTCCCAGTTCACCATATAAGCATCGGTATAACGACCTGCAGCGATTAACCGAATGTATTCGGGAACCGGCGTATGTGCAGGGCAGGCAAGTTGGCAATCAATTACTTTATGGAAATATTCAGGGTTCGAAATATCTGTCGGTTTCAAAACTGCTCTCCGATCACTAAGGGATCATTAGGGAAGGCGCTCCCAAGGGGGCGCCATTTTCCAAGTTATTGTTCCTTATGACAAGAACACAGCGGGCTTTTTTTTATTTACTGTCGAAGTTGTGAGTTTGGGGGTTAACTATTTTGCGAAATGCGATGAACATGAACAAAAATACAGTTTGACGGCGGGTTTATCAGCGCAAAATAAACAGCTTGATAGTTATGTGAGTGACCGTTTCTACACAAAGCACATCATAAGATGTCCACTATCTTCTGCAAGACAGGCGCGATTAATCTGGATATGATGAACTTCAGTCAATTGTGATGTTTTAAATTATCGCAGTGGGCTAGAAATAAAGGACATGAGGCACAAGGGAGTGAGCATGCTAGGATTAAATTTTAGTAAGGCTAGATTTTCTCTAGCACCCCGTTTTTGGACGGGTTGGGTTTTTTATTGGGGTTTGTTGTTCTCCGCCGGTATTCTTGGCTTGGAATTTTCCGCCCCGTTCTTCGATTACAGTGCCACCGACACGTGGTATTCCAATTTATTAGTCGGTTTGGCGCTCGGTGTTTTCTTGTTATCCTTGATTGCACAAATCTTATTAAATCAATATGCCCGCGTGGCAGAAGCTTTACGACAAAGTGAAGCCTTTTATCGTAATTTAATCGAAGACCAAGCCGAATTAATTTGGCGTTTCCGCGCCAGTGGCGAACTCACTTTTGTAAATGCCGCGTTTTGTTTTTATTTTGATCGCAGCGCAACTCAACTGTTAGGCCAACGATTTTTTGATTTCATTCATGAGTCTGATCGCGCGCGCGTGTTGCGGATATTAGCGCGCTTAAATCAACACATGCCCAGCTGTCATTTAGAGTGTTGGGTAATGACATCCTTGGGCATGAAATATCAACGTTGGACGATTCGAGCTTTATTTGAAGACGGCGTTTTCACTGAATGCCAAGCCACCGCGCGTGATATGACTGAACAACGCGAAACCGAACGAGCGTTGCGCGAAAGTGAAGAACGTTATCGTGCGTTAGTCGAGCATGCGCCAGAAGCCTGCGTGGTATTTGATGTTGATAAAAATAGAGTGGTGGATTTAAACACGAATGCCGAAGTGTTATTTAAAACACCGATGGAAAAATTATTGGGCATGCGGCCTTTTGAATTAAGTCCTATCTTGCAACCCGATGGTCGTCCTTCGAAAGATGCTGCGCGTGAATACGTCAGCGCAGCGCTGAATGGCCAGACACCTCATTTTGAATGGTTGCATCATGATGCCGATGGCGGCGATGTGATTTGTGAAGTGCGTTTAGTGCGGCTGCCGGGTGAAGGCCGACGGTTAATTCGCGGTAGTTTGATTGATATTACAGAACGCAAACAAATTGAAATAGAACGCAAACGCTGGGAAGCGAAAGTTCAACAAGCTCAGAAGATGGAAAGTTTAGGTGTATTAGCGGGTGGTATTGCGCATGATTTTAATAACTTGTTATCCGGCATCATGGGTTTTGCGGATTTAGCGCAGCAACGCATATTGACGGATGTCGTAGCGCAAGATTATTTGCATGAAGTGTTGCGCGGCAGTGAGCGTGCGGCGGATTTATGTAAACAGTTGTTAGCTTATTCCGGTAAAGGACGTTTCACTATTATGCCGGTTGATCTGGCTGAAATCGCGAATGACATTCGACATCTTTTGGAAATTTCTATTTCCAAAAAAGCGGAGTTAGATCTGAGATTGCAAACCGATGCAGCAGCAGTGGATGCGGATGTTACACAATTACGCCAAGTGTTATTAAATTTGATCACTAATGCATCAGATGCTTTGCAAGAACAATCCGGTGTGATTACGATGAAATCCGGCGAAGAATATTTTGGTATGGATAGACTCAATGAATTTTATGGCGAAAGTTTATTGCCGCGTAGTTATGTTTATTTAGAAGTCAGTGACACCGGTTGTGGTATGTCACCTGAAATACAAAAACGAATGTTCGATCCTTTTTTCACTTCTAAATCTACTGGTCGGGGTTTGGGTTTAGCGGCGGTGATGGGGATTATTCGTGGGCATCGCGCGGGAATTCGCGTGCGCAGTCAACCAGGTCAAGGCACTACTATTACGGTGATTTTTCCGCCGTCTACGGAACTCGCACGCCATTTAAACAAACCGCAGCGCGTGTCGGATCAATGGCGCGGTCACGGCGTTGTGTTAGTCGTTGATGATGAAGCGACTATTCGTGAGTTAGCGCAAACCTTTTTACAAAACTGGGGATTTGAAGTGTTAACTGCTGCGGATGGCGCGGCGGGTGTAGAGGTGTTTCGGCAAAATGCTAGTCGTATTCGTGCGGTGATTTTAGATATGACGATGCCGAAACTATCCGGCGAAGAAGTGTTTAATGAAATTCGAAAAATTAATCCTGATGTTGCCGTGGTGTTATCAACGGGTTACGACGAACAAGAAGCCACCGGACGTTTTACCGGTAAAGGTTTGGCAGGGTTTGTGCAAAAACCGTATCGAGGCGATGATTTGAAGCGCGTGTTAAAGCAAGTATTAAAAACCACGACACCGGTATCGGCCGTTATTTTACAACCTGCGTTTCGCGGAAAATCTTAATTTGCGCGTTGAAATTAGCGGCGATTGACGCTTCAGTATCTACTGAGGAGTTATATAACTGAGCGATATAATCTTTTTGCGCAGCGTTCAGCGCTTCACCAAAAGCGGTTTCTTCTTTTTGTAAACATTGACGGTAATCCATTAAATCCGCTTGAAAAGATTTAATACGGATTATTGCGTCTTCTAATTGAGCGTCAGTAGCATGGCTACCATCAGGAATCGTAGGTGATTTAGGCAGTTGACACGCACTTGCTACCACCGGCATTGTGATCGACGGCGTTTCTACTGCAGACGAGGCAGTGCTTGCTAATAATATTAAAGATGCGCCTAGAAAATAGCCCTGCATGGCTTTCATCCCATAGTGATGGATACAGTGATTTTGGTATAGTGGGGGCATCTAGCTTAACGAGTGCGCTGTAATGAATGCAAGCTTAAATAATACTAATGTCAAAAACGATGTTCGCGCGTTTGTGTGGCGCCACGATCATTTGCTTTTATTAGATCAACGGCGTTTGCCACAAGCAGAGATCTGGGAAACATTATCAGATCTACCAGCAGTAGCGGCCGCTATTCATGACATGCGTGTGCGCGGTGCACCTGCTATTGGCATTTGCGCCGCGTATGCCGTCGTGCTTGCCGCGCAACAACGTTATGCACAAAACCCACAAACGTGGACGCAGCTCATTCAAGCCGATTTAATCCAATTAGTCGCGGCGCGACCTACCGCGGTTAATTTGCAATGGGCAGTCACACGCATGCAACAATGCATTCTTGAAAATATCAATGCACCCGATGTGTTGCAATTATTAGAAAATGCAGCGCGTAATATTGAAGCCGAAGATTTAGCTGCGAATTACCGCATGGCCGAGTGGGGTGCCGCGTATTTAAATGATCAATGTGGCGTATTAACGCATTGCAATACAGGATCACTTGCCACTGCCGGACATGGCACCGCGCTTGGCGTGATTCGTACTGCACATCGCGCTGGCAAAATCGGTGCGCTCTACGCAGATGAAACGCGACCGTGGTTACAAGGCTCACGTTTAACCGCATGGGAATTAAGTCGCGATAATATTCCTGTCACATTAATCTGCGAAGGCGCCGCCGCAAGTTTAATGCAACAAAAAAAAGTCGATTGGATTATTGTCGGCGCTGATCGCATCACCGCGAATGGCGATGTCGCGAATAAAATCGGCACTTATAGTTTAGCAGTACTAGCAAAACATCATGGTGTAAAAGTCATGGTAGTCGCGCCATCATCCACAGTGGATTTGTCGTTAACGTCAGGCGCACAAATTCACATAGAAGAACGCAGCAACACCGAAATATTAACTTTGAATGGGCATCTCATTGACGCAGAAAACATTAATGCATGGAATCCAGTGTTTGATATTACGCCAGCAGAACTTATTGATGTATTAGTCACCGAACGAGGTGTGATTGAAAAACCAGCTTTAGGAAAACTAGCGGCGATATTAAATTAAATAATATTTATTAACGTATGGATGCATCAAGCATGTCCATGCTCCAAGATCCATTGCACTATTGAATGAACAGCTTCAAGTTTAATGTACTAAACAAGGACATAATTATGCAAAACGAATTTTGGTTAAATCGGGCTTCTAGCGATTTAATAACGGATCAATCGAGTCTGAACTTACCCTGCTTTAACGAGCACTTCGAAAGGGGTTGTGTTAGCCCACTTAAGGATTGATCAATGAGATCAGACTCGCTTGATCCGCAAATAATCTGTCACGTAAATTTAAGCAGCAGTTAAGTTTCAGGAAAATTCATGCTCGATTTAAAATTCGATAATCGCTTTATTCAAGAATTGCCCGGCGATGTAGAAAACAGCGCGCGTTCACGTCAAGTGAAAGGCGTGTGTTGGTCTGCGGTTGCGCCGACGCCTGTCGCTGCGCCACGTTTGTTGGCGCATTCACCGGAAGTTGCGCAGTTGTTGGATTTAAAAGAAACAGATATTCGTGCGAATAATTTTGCGGCGGTGTTTGCGGGTAATGAATTATTACCTGGCATGCAAACCTACGCGACGTGTTATGGCGGTCATCAGTTTGGTCATTGGGCGGGGCAATTAGGTGATGGTCGTGCGATTTATTTAGGTGAAGTACTTAATCAACGCGGTGAGCGTTATGAGTTGCAATTAAAAGGCGCGGGGCCTACGCCGTATTCGCGTAACTCTGACGGTCGCGCGGTGTTGCGTTCATCTCTTCGCGAATTTTTATGCAGTGAGGCGATGTTTCATTTAGGTGTGCCGACGACGCGTGCATTAAGTTTAGTTGCAACGGGTGATGATGTGATGCGCGATATGTTTTACGATGGCCATCCGCACGCGGAGCAGGGTGCGATTGTGTGTCGCGTTGCGCCATCGTTTATTCGTTTTGGCCATTTTGAAATTTTTGCGCAGCGTGGCGAATTAGATATTTTGCAGCAGTTAGTTGATTTCACGATTGATCGCGATTTTCCGCATTTAAAAAATCTGCACCCTAATGAACACGATAATAAAATTGAACCATGGTTTAAAGAAATCTGCGCACGCACTGCGCGCATGGTGGTGGAATGGATGCGTGTGGGTTTTGTGCATGGCGTGATGAATACCGACAATATGTCGATCTTAGGTTTAACGATTGATTATGGCCCGTATGGTTGGGTCGATAATTTTGATTTTGGCTGGACACCTAACACGACGGATGCGTCAGGTAAGCGTTATTGTTTTGGGCGGCAGCCGCACATTGCGCAGTGGAATTTGCAATGTTTAGCGGCGGCTTTAAATGCTTTGGTAAAAGATGAGGCGATATTCGCAGCGGGCTTAGAACATTTTGATGAAGTGTATGCGCAAGCGTTTACTAGCATGTGGGCAGCGAAGTTTGGTTTACTAACCTGGCAAGCAGAAGATGCCGCATTAGTAGAAGCGGTGTTTGATTTGATGCAGTCAGCCGAAGTGGATATGACGGAATTTTTTCGGTGCTTAGCGACTATAGATAGTGCTGCACCGCAGTTAGCGACTATTCAACCCGCATTTTACCGTGATGATTTGTACCAAAAATTTGCTGCGCCGTTTACCGAGTGGTTGCAGCGATACGCCCTACGTTTACGCGCAGAACCCGATGCGTTGATAACGCGCGCAGCACGCATGAATCGCGTTAATCCTCGTTTTGTGTTGCGTAATTATTTGGCGCAACAGGCCATCGAGTTGGCCGAGCAGGGTGATGTGACGATGATCGAGGAATTGTTAGCGGTGCTGCGCCATCCTTATAATGAACAAACAGACCGTGCTGCCTTTAGTGCAAAACGTCCCGATTGGGCGCGACATAAGGCGGGTTGTTCGATGTTGTCGTGTAGTTCCTGAGCGCAACCGGCGGCTTCGGCCGAAATAAAAAACGTGCTTTGCTAAAAAACTCAAAGTCAGCCGCTATATAAGGTCTTTTCAGGGGCTTAAGCGTCTCCCGTACCCCCCCAAGCTGTGGTAAAGTTGCGCCTGTTTTGTGTTCGGGTTTTTTTCTCCGTTTTTTTAGTTCGTTAGACGTGGGCTTGGCGATACATGGTTGATTTTGCAAAAGAACTCTTCCCAATAAATTTAGAAGATGAAATGCGGCAGTCCTATTTGGACTACGCCATGAGCGTGATCGTGGGACGCGCTTTACCTGATGTGCGCGATGGCTTAAAGCCGGTGCATCGTCGCGTTTTATATGCGATGAGCGAGTTGGGTAACGATTACAACAAAGCGTATAAAAAATCCGCCCGGGTTGTCGGTGACGTGATTGGTAAATACCATCCGCACGGTGACTCGGCAGTGTATGAAGCCATGGTACGGATGGCGCAACCCTTTTCCATGCGTTACATGTTGGTCGATGGCCAAGGTAACTTTGGTTCAGTAGACGGCGACGCACCCGCGGCAATGCGTTATACCGAAGTGCGTATGGCAAAACTAACGCATGAAATGTTGGCTGATCTTGATAAAGACACCGTTAACTTCGTTGAAAACTATGACGGCTCAGAACGTGAGCCCGTGGTATTTCCTGCACGCGTACCTAATCTATTAGTGAATGGTTCCTCCGGTATCGCGGTGGGCATGGCGACCAATATTCCGCCGCATAATTTGCGCGAAATTGTCAGTGCTTGCATTGCATTGATTGATGATCCTGCTTTAGATATTGGTCAGTTAATGGAATACGTTTCGGGCCCGGATTTTCCTACGGCCGCCATTATTAATGGTGCTAGCGGCATTCGCCAAGCGTATCGCACGGGTCGTGGTCGCGTGCAAGTACGTGCGCGTTCTGCGATTGAAAAAGACGAAAAAACCGGCAAAGAACGCATTGTTATTATTGAATTGCCGTATCAAGTTAATAAAGCTCGTTTGTTAGAAAAAATTGCCGATCTGGTTCGTGAAAAGAAAGTGGAAGGCATTACTGAAATTCGCGATGAATCAGATAAACACGGCATGCGCGTGGTGATTGAATTACGGCGCGGTGAAGTCGGCGAAGTTATTTTAAATAATTTATATGCGCATACCCAGTTGCAAACCGTATTCGGTATCAACATGGTGGCGCTGGTTGATGGCCAACCAAAATTATTAAATTTAAAAGAAATTTTACAAGCCTTTGTTAAGCATCGGCGTGAAGTAGTTACACGCCGTACTTTGTTTGAATTACGCAAAGCACGCGAACGTGTGCATACCTTAGAAGGTTTGGCGGTTGCATTAGTTAATATCGATGAAATTATCGCTTTAATTAAATCGTCTAATAGTCCGGCTGCTGCGAAAGAAGCGCTGGTAACAAAAACCTGGCGTTCAGGCATGGTCAGCGAAATGCTCAGTCGTGCTGGCGCGGACGTATCGCGGCCTGATGATTTAGCCGCAAAATATGGTTTGACTGCCGCGGGTTATCATTTGTCAGAAACTCAAGCGCAAGCGATTTTAGATTTGCGTTTGCATCGTTTGACAGGACTTGAGCAAGATAAAATTTTAGAAGAATACGGTGTGTTGCTAGAACGCATTCGTGATTTGTTGGATATTTTATCGAATCCGGAACGTCTAATGCAGGTTATCCGTGATGAGTTGTTAGCGTTGGTCGCTGAATACGGTGATGAACGTCGGACTGAAATTCAAATCAATCAAACAGATTTAACCGTTGAAGATTTAATTACTGAAGATCAAGTCGTGGTGACCTTATCACACGCCGGTTATGCCAAAGCGCAACCGTTGTCTGATTATCGCACCCAACGACGCGGTGGCCGCGGTAAAGCGGCTACGGCGATGAAAGAAGAAGATTTTATTGATAAGTTATTTGTAGCGAGCACACATGACACATTGTTGTGTTTCTCTAGTGCCGGTAAATTGTATTGGAAAAAAGTGTATGAGTTGCCGGTCGCAGGTCGTTCTGCACGCGGTAAGCCAATGGTGAATTTATTGCCATTAGAAGCGGACGAACGTATTAATGCGATGTTAGCGGTGCGTGAATTCCCCGAAGATCAATTCATCTTTATGGCAACCAGTAATGGCACGGTAAAACGCACGCCGTTATCAGATTTTTCGCGGCCGCGTAATAGTGGTATTCGCGCAATTGATATTCGCGAAGGCGATCAATTAATTGGTGTGGCGTTAACCGACGGTAAACAAGAAATTATTTTGTGTTCTAGCACCGGTAAGGCGATTAAATTTAATGAAACCGATGCGCGTTCGATGGGTAGAACCGCAGCAGGTGTGCGTGGTATTCGCATTGGCGATAATCAACAGGTGATTGCTTTGTTAGTTGCTGAGCCGGGTGCGGATGTATTGTGCGCGACTGAAAATGGTTACGGCAAACGTACACCAGTAGAAGATTATCCATTGCAAGGTCGTGGCGGCCAAGGCGTGGTTTCAATTCAAACCACTGAACGTAATGGCGCAGTGATTGGCGCCGTCTCGGTTAAACCAGAACATCAAGCGATGTTGATTTCTAATGGTGGTGTGTTAGTGAGAACGCCAGTAACTGATATTTCGCAAATGGGTCGTAACACACAAGGCGTACGTTTGATTCGTTTAGATGAAGGCGAAAAATTAGTTGAGATCGAACGTATTATGGATACAGGTGACGAAGAAGCCGATGAATTAATGGTTGCGGATGCGAGTCCTGTGGATGCAACGATGAATGATGACAAGATTATCGACGACGAATTGGTTGCCGATGATAGCGGTGAAGCAGAATAACCCGCTGGAAGATTTTTATTTTTGAGGTGTAAGTGAATGAAACGCGTATATAACTTTAGTGCAGGTCCGGCAGTATTGCCGGAAGCAGTGTTGCAGCAAGCGGCTAATGAAATGGTAGATTGGCACGGCAGTGGCGCTTCTATTATGGAATTAAGTCATCGCGGCAAAGAATTCATTTCTGTTGCCGCAGAAGCCGAACAAGATTTGCGTGATTTGTTGAATGTTCCTAAGAATTACAAAGTATTGTTTTTACAAGGCGGCGCAACTTTACAGTTCGCGGCGATTCCTTCTAATTTGTTGCGCGGCAAAAAAACGGCTGATTATGTGCATACAGGTCAATGGTCGGAAAAAGCTATTAAAGAAGCGAAGCGTTATTGCGATGTGAATGTTGTTGCGAATGCGGAAGCGACTAACTACACCAGCATACCGGCGTTTAATACGTGGAAGCTAAATAAAGACGCTGCGTATTTACATTACACGCCGAATGAAACCATTGGTGGCGTAGAGTTTCATTGGACGCCTGACGTTGGCGACATGCCTTTAGTGGCGGATATGTCTTCAACGATTTTATCGCGGCCGATTGATGTTTCTAAGTTTGGTTTGATTTACGCAGGCGCGCAAAAAAATATCGGCCCGGCGGGTTTGGTCGTTGTGATCGTGCGTGAAGATTTGATGGGCGATGTTATTAAACCGTCACCTTCTTTGTTTGATTATAAAACGTTGGCAGAAGCCGATTCCATGAGCAATACGCCGCCGACGTATGCTTGGTATTTAGCAGGTTTGGTTTTTAAATGGTTAAAAGCGCAAGGCGGTTTGCAAAAAATGGCTGACATCAATCAGCGCAAAGCGCAGAAGTTATATGCCGCGATTGATCAATCCAGTTTTTATAGTAATCCCGTAGAAGTTGCGAGTCGTTCGTGGATGAATGTGCCTTTTGTATTGGCAAATGCGGAATTAGACAAAACGTTTTTGAAAGAAGCGGAAGCGCGTGGTTTAACGACTTTGCAAGGTCATCGTTCAGTGGGCGGCATGCGCGCCAGTATTTACAATGCAATGCCCGAAGCCGGTGTGGATACGCTGATTGAGTTTATGCGCGAATTTGAAAAAACTAACGCTTAATTTTTATTACTTATTTAATTTAACGAGTTGTTATGAAACAGAAAATTTTAACTTTGAATAATATTTCGTCTAAAGGTTTAGATCGTTTGCCACGTGGTCAATACGAAATCTCTGATGAAATTAAAGACCCCGACGCTATTTTAGTGCGTTCTTTTAAAATGCAGGGTTTTGCCGTTGGCGCTAATTTAAAAGCGATTGGTCGTGCCGGCGCCGGCGTTAACAATATTCCTGTTGAAGAAATGAGCAAAAAAGGCATTGTGGTATTTAATGCGCCAGGCGCCAATGCAAATGCGGTAAAAGAATTGGTATTAACCGGGATGTTCTTAGCGTGTCGCAATATTTGCCAAGCATGGGCCTATACGCAAAAGTTAGAAGGTGATGACGCTAAAATAAATAAAGATGTCGAAGAAGGCAAAAAGAAATTTGCCGGCTTTGAATTACCAGGCCGCACTTTAGGTGTAATCGGCTTAGGTGCGATAGGTGTATTGGTGGCGAATGCTGCGCGTGCATTGGGAATGAATGTTATTGGTTATGATCCCGCTGTTACTGTGCAAAATGCGTGGATGTTATCGTCAGATATAAAACGTGCCACCAGTGTAGATGACGTTTTGCAGCAATCCGATTTCGTTACGTTCCATGTACCTTTGATGGACGCTACTCGCAATATGTTAAACGCCGAACGTCTGCGCAATATGAAAGACGGTGTCGTGATATTGAATTTTGCGCGCGAAAACATTGTGAATGACGAAGCTGTTTTGGAAGGTTTGAAATCCGGCAAGGTGTATGCGTACATTTCTGATTTTCCTAGCAAAGAATTAATTGGTAATGATCGCGTTATTACATTGCCACATTTAGGTGCCTCTACCGAAGAAGCGGAAGAAAATTGCGCCATCATGGTAGCCGATCAAGTTCGCGAGTTTTTAGAAAATGGCAATATTAAAAATTCGGTGAATTTTCCTACCGTACAATTACCGCGTGCCGCAGAGCAGCGTTTATCAGTAGTCAATGAAAATCGTCCTGACATGGTAAGCCAAATTTCGCGCGTATTAGGCGCAAGTAATATTAATATTGTGCGCATGGTAAATGAGTCACGTGGCGATGTTGCTTATACGTTAATGGATGTGAGCTCAGAATTAAGCGAAGAAATTTTAGCGCAAATCCAAAAAATCAGCGGTGTGTTAACGCTGCGTGTGATGTAACGCATGAACGAACTAGACACTCTGCGCAAAAAAATTGATCAACTGGATAGCGATATTCAGCGGTTAATTAATGAACGTGCGCAGTGTGCTCAAGTGATTGGCCAAATTAAACATCAAGCGGGCGACGGCAATTTTTATAAACCCGAACGTGAAGCTCAAGTTTTGCGCGCGGTGCAAGAACGCAATCAAGGTCCTTTACCTGCTGATGTGATGGCGCGATTATTTCGCGAGATTATGTCGGCGTGTTTAGCATTAGAACAACCATTGCGTGTAGCGTATTTGGGTCCTGAAGGTACGTTTACACAATTAGCTGCTTTAAAACATTTTGGTCAAAGCGTTACTGCGGTGCCGTTGAATGCGATCGATGAAGTATTTCGTGAAGTGCAAGCGGGCAGTGCGGCATACGGTGTTGTGCCCGTTGAAAACTCTACCGAAGGCGCCGTTACACATACCTTAGATATGTTTCTGCAATCGCCTTTAAGAGTGTGCGGCGAAGTATTGTTGCGCGTGCATCATAATGTTTTAAGTACTGCAGACCAACTCACTGCCATTAAAACTATTTATGCGCATCAACAAGCCTTAGCGCAATGCCGCGAATGGTTGAATACGCATTTGCCACAGGCTGAACGTGTGGCGGTTGCTAGTAATGCTGAAGCGGCACGTTTAGCTGCTAAGAACTCTGCAACCGCTGCCTTGGGCAGCACTCATGCTGCAACGATTTATGCGTTAAATATTTTGGCGAATAATGTTGAAGATGAGCCGGACAACACCACTCGGTTTTTAGTCATAGGCCAGCAGACGATTGCAGAATCCGGTGACGATAAAACATCATTAATGGTTTCAACCAAAAACAAATCCGGTGCTTTATATAGTTTGTTAAAGCCTTTGGCTGATCATGAATGCAGCATGACGCGGATTGAATCGCGGCCTTCACGTCAAGGCGCGTGGGAATATGTGTTTTTTATTGATATTGAAGGTCATCATGAAAGCTCGGTGTTGCAACGTGCGTTGCGCGCACTAGAAAAAGAAGCAGCTATGGTTAAGGTTTTGGGTTCTTATCCCAAAGCAGCTTTATAGTTTTTGTAGAAAAATATTCGAACATTTCAGTAACATTCATCAATCCATACACAGGTGCTGCGTGATTAAAAAACTTTGCATTGTGGGTGTGGGTCTCATCGGCGGATCTTTAGCGCTGGCTTTAAAAAAACATGCGTATGTACAAACCGTGGTGGGCATTGGCCGCGATGCGAAACGTTTAGCTGCCGCGCAAGCGGCTGGTATAATTGATATAGCGACTGATGATTACGCACAATGCCAAGATGCAGATGTGATTTTAGTGGCTGTACCCTTGGGCGCATTTGAAAATGTATTTGCACAAATCAAACCTTATTTAACGCCGGATACCGTGTTGACTGATGCGGGTAGCGCGAAAGCCTGCGTAGTAAATATTGCGCAACGCGTATTTGGACATGTCCCAGAAAATTTTGTACCGGGTCATCCTATTGCGGGCACTGAAAAAAGTGGCTTTAGCGCTGCTTTTGCCGAGTTGTATTTAAATCGTCGTGTGGTGTTAACGCCGGTTACGCGAACCGCAGATTGGGCGCGTGCGCGCGTGCAGGCGATGTGGCAAGCCGCAGGTGCAGTGGTTGAAGTCACGACGGTTGAACATCATGATTTAGTATTGGCTGAAACCAGTCACTTACCGCATATTTTGGCATTTGGTTTGGTTGATAGTTTGGCGAAACAAAAAGACGCACAAGAAATTTTTCGTTTTGCGGCGGGCGGCTTTCGCGATTTCACGCGCATTGCTGCGAGCGATCCGGTGATGTGGCGAGATATTTGTTTATATAATCGCGATGCTATTTTGCAAGCTTTAAAAGCCTATGAAAGTGATTTGAGCGAATTACATGCCGCCATCGAAAAGGGTGATGGCGATAGTTTAGAAATCATTTTTGCGCGTGCTAAAGCGGTGCGTGAACAGTTTAATTTTTAGTTTTTCCAGTTTTTTATATTTTAGTTTTGAGTCAATCATTAATATGCAAAATTTAATCGTACAAGCCGGTAATGAAGCGTTTGCAAAATGGCGTGGACGTGTGCGCGTGCCGGGTGATAAATCGGTTTCACATCGTTCGATTATGTTAGGCGCTTTAGCAGAAGGGACGACACACGTTAGTGGTTTTTTACAAGGCGAAGATAGTTTAAATACCTTGCGCGCGTTTCGCGCTATGGGTGTGCAGATCACGGATCCGGTTGACGGTTGTTTAACGATTCGCGGTGTGGGTTTGCATGGTTTATCTGCGCCTGCTAGTGATGTGTATTTAGGAAACTCTGGCACCTCGATGCGTTTGTTAGCCGGTATTTTAGCGGGACAAAAATTTAGCAGCGTTTTAACCGGTGATAGTTCATTAGCAAAACGTCCGATGCGTCGCGTGATTGAACCTTTGCAAGTGATGGGTGCGCACATTGATAGTGTTGATGGCAAGCCACCGTTGCGCATTAAAGGTAATGCTTTGTTAAGCGGCATTGATTACGTAATGCCCATGGCGAGTGCGCAAGTAAAATCGTGTGTGTTATTAGCGGGGTTATATGCGCAAAATATTACGGCTGTTACTGAACCTGCGCCTACGCGTGATCATACTGAGCGAATGTTGCACGCATTTGGTTATGCGATTACGCGCAGCGCGAATCGCGTGAGCTTACAAGGTCAAGGACGTTTGATAGCGACTACGATTGAAGTGCCGGGTGATATTTCATCCGCAGCATTTTTTATGGTGGCGGCAGCGATTACACCGGGCGCTGATATATTAATTGAACGGGTTGGATTAAATCCTACACGCACAGGCGTGATTGATATTTTGCGATTAATGGGCGCGGATATTACGGTGTTAGATGAAACATTATTAAGCGGCGAACCAGTGGGCACTCTGCGTGTGCGTGGCAGTGAATTAGTCGGTATAGATATTCCCACACATTTAGTGCCGCTTGCGATTGATGAGTTTCCAGCGATTTTTATTGCCGCCGCGTGTGCACAAGGCGTTACGCGGTTAACTGATGCAGAAGAATTACGCGTTAAAGAAAGTGATCGCATTCAAGTAATGGCCGATGGCTTGCGCGTGTTGGGCATTAATGCCGAACCCACGGCTGATGGCATCGTGATTGAAGGCGGCGCATTCGGCGGTGGTGAAATTAATTCGCATGGCGATCATCGTATTGCTATGTCGTTTGCTATGGCTGCCTTGCGCGCGCAAGGTTCTATCCATATATTGGATTGTGAAAACATTAATACTTCATTTCCTGGCTTTGTGCCTTTGGTGCAAGGCTGTGGTTTACAAGTGAGCGTTGCATGACGGTTCCTGTAATTACTATTGATGGGCCTTCGGGTTCTGGTAAAGGCACGATTGCTAAATGGCTGGCCGAGCAATTGGGCTGGCATTTATTAGATTCGGGTGCTTTGTATCGATTAACGGCGTTGGCGGCTGAAAAATACGCGGTGTCCTTAGACGATGCTGCCGCGGTCAGCAAAATTGCCGCTGAATTAGACGTGCGCTTTGCGATTGATAATGCGGTGGATAAAGAAGGGGTCGTGACGTATTTGGAAGGTCAAAACGTCAGTTTGGCGCTGCGCACTGAAGAAACCGGCCGAATTGCCTCTATAGTCGCCGCGATTCCGGCGGTGCGCGCCGCTTTATTACAAAGACAACGTGATTTTCGTCAAAAGCCAGGCTTAGTGGCAGATGGGCGCGACATGGGAACCGTGGTTTTCCAGGATGCGCCGTTAAAGTTTTACCTTATTGCCAGCGCTGAAGAACGCGCCCTAAGACGCTATAAGCAGTTGAATAGCAAGGGTTTTGATGCTAATCTCGCCGGCCTTTTGGAAGATATACAGGCGCGGGATGCACGGGATATTTCACGCGCAGCTTCGCCCCTTAAGCCGGCTGACGATGCGATGGTGCTGGATACCACAACGATGAGTATCTCCCTTGTTTGTCAAACGGTGTTAGCAACTGCGCAACAACGCATGTTGGTATAACGCTTCTGAAGGTTTAGCGTTAGCTGTCAGGATGATGGTTAATATTTTTAACAACCGTGACCAGTTACAAGGCGTTCGCCTGTTTTAATCCTCTGCCTATTTTCTACCTAATACATTTAGGTGTTGTAGTGCGAGAGAGCTTCTTGAATAGGCATCTGAGTCGTGTGTAATTCCTTATAGGTAGTTTTTAATGATGGAAAGTTTTGCTGAGTTATTTGAACAGTCGCTTGTTCAAACCGAAATGAAACCTGGCTCGATTATTTTTGCTAAGGTTGTCGATATCCGCAGTGATTTTGTTGTTGTTTCTGCTGGTTTAAAATCCGAGGGTTTGATTCCCTTAGAACAGTTTCTTGATTTGAATGGTCAGATTGAAGTTCAGATTGGCGATAGTGTTGAGGTATCACTTGATACTGTCGAAGATGGTTTTGGTGAAACACGTTTATCGCGCGAAAAAGCGAAGCGTCAACAAAGCTGGCGTGAATTAGAAGCCGCATTCGAAAAAGATTTATCTGTACAAGGCATTATCACCGGTAAAGTAAAAGGTGGTTTCACCGTTGAAATTCAAGACTTGCGTGCATTCTTGCCGGGTTCATTAGTCGATGTGCGTCCAGTACGCGATCCTACCCATTTAGAAGGCAAGGTTTTAGATTTCAAAGTTATCAAAATGGATCGTCGTCGCAACAACGTTGTCGTTTCACGTCGTGCGATTGTTGAAGGCAATTACAGCGCGGAACGCGATGAATTGTTGAAAAATCTTGAAGAAGGCATGGTTGTAAAAGGCGTAGTTAAAAACTTAACTGATTACGGCGCATTCTTAGATTTAGGTGGCATCGATGGTTTGTTGCACATCACTGATATGGCGTGGAAACGCGTTCATCATCCTTCAGAAATCGTCAGCATTGATGATGAAATCGAAGTTAAAGTTCTTAAATTCGATCGCGAGAAAAATCGTGTATCACTCGGCTTAAAACAACTCGGCGCAGATCCGTGGGTTGATTTGATGCGCCGTTATCCAGAAGGTAGTCGCGTGTTTGGTAAAGTGACCAACATTGCTGATTATGGTTGCTTCGTGGAAATTGAAGAAGGCGTTGAAGGTTTGGTGCACGTTTCAGAAATGGATTGGACCAACAAAAACGTTAATCCTTCTAAAGTTGTTACATTAGGTGATGACGCCGAAGTCATGGTGTTAGACATTGATCAAGAACGTCGTCGTATTTCACTGGGTATGAAGCAATGTCATCCTAATCCTTGGGAAGAGTTTGCGAAAACCCATAATAAGAATGACAAAGTCAGTGGCAAAATTAAATCAATTACCGATTTTGGTATTTTCATTGGTTTAGATGGCGGCATTGATGGCTTAGTGCATTTGTCAGATTTGTCTTGGGATGATACCGGCGAAGACGCTGTGCGTAATTACAAGAAAGGTGATGATTTAGAAGCGGTTGTTTTGTCCGTTGATCCAGAACGTGAACGTATTTCATTAGGCGTTAAGCAAATTGAAAATGATCCGTTCTCAGCATTCTTAGCGGATAATCCAAAAGGCACGGTCATCAACGGTAAAGTTATTAGTGTTGAAGCTAAAGCAGCGACCATTGAAATCATCGAAGGCGTAGAAGCGATATTACGTGCTTCTGAGTTATCGAAAGATCGCATTGAAGACGCAACTACGATATTAAAAGTAGGCGATGCTGTTGAAGCTAAAATCATCAATATTGATCGCAAAAATCGCGTAATTAATTTGTCGATTAAAGCGAAAGAAACAGATGATGAAGCAGCTGTTATGCAAGATTACACTCGCACCAGCGGTCCTGCTTCAAGTTCTTTAGGTGATTTACTTAAGGAACAGTTAGGAGCCAACGGCGAATAATTCGCTGCTGCAGGTTCTGATATGGAAACAGCAGGCTCATGATTGAACAAGAAGACTTAATCACGGTTACGAAATCGGAACTAATCGAGGCACTGGCGCGCAAGCAAGGCCATCTCGCTTACAAAGATGTCGAACTGGCGGTTAAAAGTTTATTGGAATACATGAGCCGCACTCTTGCGTCGGGCGAAAGAATTGAAATCCGAGGATTCGGTAGTTTCAGTTTGCATTTTCGCCCGCCACGCATAGGGCGTAATCCAAAAACAGGTGCATCGGTTGCCTTATCGGGTAAATATGTACCGCATTTCAAGCCAGGCAAAGAATTACGTGAACTTGTAAATGATGATCTGGATGATAATAACGCTTCGGATTGATAAGAAAAATTGTTTAAACATTGCTGCGCGTGCTGTGTGTCAGTTATTTTTTCTGCTCTTCTCCATTAAACAAAACAAATTTTTTGTAAAGGATACTATCTGAGCGAGAATTGGCTATGGATCCTTTTATTGCCATTAGCCGCCGCTAGTGGTTGGTTTGCTGCGTGGCGCAGTTATAAACGGTTTAATCAAATTAATCCGCGTCTTGCGCCCGAATACTTTCGTGGCTTAAATTATTTATTAAATGAACAACCTGACCAAGCTTTAGATGTATTTTTGCGCTTAGCAGAAGACGATGCAAAAACTGTCGAAATACATTTTGCTTTAGGCGGTTTGTTTCGTCGGCGCGGAGAAGTAGAGCGCGCGATTCGTGTTCATCAGGATTTATTAGCGCGGCCTTTATTAAGTGTGTTGCAACGCCAAACTGCATTGTTGGAGTTGGGCCGTGATTATATGCACGCGGGTTTATTTGATCGCGCTGAAAGTATTTTTCAAGATTTACTGAAACAGCGTGTGCGTGAAACGGATGCGACAAAATTATTGTTAGAAGTATATCAACGAGAAAGTGATTGGGATCAAGCTATACAAATGGCTGAGCGTTTAACCAGCGCCAATGATCCTGAGCATGCTGCGATCTTGGCGCATATGTATTGCGAGCGTGCAGAAGTGTGGTTGCGCCGTGGTCAGCCCGATAAGGCTTTGCAAAGTATTTCACAAGCATTGGATACGGATGCGCGCTCGGTACGTGCAACTTTATTACTAGGCGATACTTATTTTAAAAATGGTGATTTTGAAAAATCGCTGCGCCAGTATTTACGCTTGTTTGAACAAGAAGAAGAATTTTTGCCGGAAGTATTGCCGCGCATTTTACAATGCTTGCAAGCAGGCGCGCCGTTACAGCAATTTGAAAAACAAATGCACCGATTTAATCGGGATTATCGTCAAAGTTATTTTATTCGTGGTTATGTGCATTATTTGCAACAGCAAGAAGGTTTGGAAGCGGCCCGAAATTATTTGCGTGCAGCATTAACTCAGCAACCTTCTTTGTATGCCTTACAAGAATGGTTAGATTTAGAATGGGCAGAGTTAATAAAAGGCCGGGATCCAGATGCGCAAGATCCTGATTTATTGCCGTGGCGTTTGATGATTGATACCTTGAAGCGCGTGATGCGCAATATGCCTAAATATCAATGTCGTCATTGCGGTTATGCAGCGAAGACCCTGCATTGGCAATGTCCGGGTTGCAAAACGTGGGGCAAATTAAAGCCGTTAAATCTAACTCAAATGGATCATTTGTCATCATAGTGATGCGACAAATTTTATAAATGACCATGACTCATAAAATGCAACGTATAGTTACCCAGCCGCGTGTCATTGTCGCGCTAGATTTTTCAAACGAGACAGCGTTATGGTCTTTAGTAGAAAAGCTTAATCCTGCGGATTGTCGTTTGAAAATTGGCAAAGAGTTATTTACGTCACAGGGCCCTGATTTAGTTCGACGTTTAACGCAACGTGGGTTTGATGTGTTCTTGGATTTAAAATTTCACGATATTCCTAACACCGTTGCTAAAGCCGTTAGTGCCGCTGCAGATTTGGGCGTGTGGATGGTCAATGTGCACGCCAGTGGCGGCGCTAAAATGTTGGATGCTGCACGTGCTGCTTTATCAGCAGCAGATGGACCATTATTAATTGCAGTTACAGTGTTGACGAGTTTGCAGCAGAGTGATTTAACTACCGTTGGTGTTAATGATAGTGTTGAGCAGCAAGTGCAACGCTTAACCCGCTTGGCGGCGAATGCAGGATTTGATGGTGTCGTGTGTTCGGCGCACGAAGCCGCAAGTGTTAAACAATTAACCAATACCGATTTTTTAACGATTACACCCGGTGTGCGTCCGCAAGGTGCTGCGGTCCAAGATCAACAACGCATCATGACACCGCGCGAAGCGTTGCGTAATCAAGCGGATTATTTAGTTATTGGCCGTCCTATCACTCAAGCTGACAACCCCGTCAGTGAATTGCTGACAATTAATTCGGATATTAACGAATATCTTGCTCAGCGCTAAATAAGTATGGTGAAGCGCGTTGTCAGCTAGACAACAGTTTTCATTTTATATTATTAGGGAGTAAGGGCATGCAATTACAAAAGTGGTTCGGCATTATTGTTTTGAGTGTGATGAGCAGCATCGTGTTTGCAGGAACGGTAGATATTAATACCGCGAACGCTAAAACATTAGCCGCTGAATTAAAAGGTGTAGGTGATGATAAAGCCGCGGCGATTGTGCAATATCGAGAAAAACACGGCCCTTTTAAATCCATTAATGAATTAAATAAAGTTGATGGCATCGGTGAAAAAACCATTAAAAATAATGCGGATAAATTAAGCATCGGTAAACCGAAAGAATAAAGTTTAGTAATAATCAATCATGAACGGGGATCCCCAGAAGTTAGGGAATCCCCGTTTTTTTTTGTAATTTATTAATTATCTTGAATTTTATGAGTACGAAGCGAATAGCACAAAAATGCCACCGCTTTAATATATAGGTTTGGAATACGAATATGGTGCCGGGGGCGAGAATCGAACTCGCACGAGTTTAACCTCACTGGATTTTGAGTCCAGCGCGTCTACCAGTTCCGCCACCCCGGCAGGGGAAGGCGCGCATTGTAATCGAATCTGCTAGTGGCGCAAAGCAAGAATGCATAAATCCTGCACGTGATTATCCTGTGTTAATATCGCGCCGGCATGAAAACGGCCGACTTTGATTACGAACTCCCCGCCGACTTGATTGCGCAACGGCCTTTGCCGCAGCGCACTGCGAGTCGTTTACTGTATTTGCCAGCCAGCGTTAATCCAGGCGAGTGGCAAGATTGGCAGTTCCCGCAATTATTAGATTGGTTGCGTCCGCATGATCTTTTAGTGTTTAACGACACGCGGGTTTTTCCAGCGCGTTTGTTTGGCCAAAAAGCCTCGGGCGGTAAAATTGAAGTGTTGGTCGAGCGTTTGTTAGATGAGCATCGCGTGTGGGCACACGTTCGCGCTAGCAAAGCGCCTAAATCCGGGAGTCAGTTAGATTTTGGGTCGAATACGGCCATGGTCTTAGGCCGCCCCGCGATGAACGGCGGCGAATTATTTGAGCTCGCTTTTGCTCAGCCCGTATTACCCTTTTTACAACAACATGGTCATATTCCATTACCACCTTATATAGATCGTGCGGATGATGTTGATGACAATCTTCGTTATCAAACCGTATTCGCTCGCGAAGTAGGTGCGGTGGCGGCGCCTACCGCCGGACTGCATTTCGATGAATCTTTATTAGCGGCTATTAAAGCGCGAGAAGTGCAACAAGCATTCGTGACTTTGCATGTCGGTGCGGGGACGTTTCAGCCGGTACGCACGGATGATCTGGATAAACATCATATGCATTCCGAATGGTTACATGTTTCAGCGCAGACCTGTGAGCAAATTAAAATTTGTCGGCAACAAGGCGGGCGCGTGATTGCGGTAGGGACGACCGTGATGCGCAGTTTAGAGACCGCATCGCTGAACGGTGGCTTGCAGCCTTATATAGGTGATACGCAAATTTTTATTCGTCCCGGTTTTAAGTTTCAATGTGTGGATGCGCTGATTACCAATTTTCATTTGCCGCGTTCGACTTTGCTAATGTTAGTGTCAGCATTTGGCGGTTATGCGCAATTAATGGGTGCGTATCAGCATGCGGTGAATTCACGTTATCGATTTTTCAGTTATGGGGATGCTATGTTGATTGAACGTAATGAGGCTGTGCATGCAATTTGAGATTTTTGCTAAATCTGGGCAAGCGCGGCGCGGGCGTTTGAGTTTTAAACGCGGCGTGGTCGACACGCCTGCTTTTATGCCGGTGGGCACTTATGGCACCGTGAAAGCCATGGTCGCAGAAGAAATTCAGGCTTTGGGCGCACAAATTATTTTGGGTAATACTTTTCATTTAATGCTGCGACCCGGCACCGAGATTATTCGGAAGCACGGTGATTTACATGATTTCATGCATTGGCAAGGTCCCATCTTGACTGACTCGGGTGGTTTTCAAGTTTTTAGTTTGGCCAAATTACGCAAAGTCACACGCGAAGGCGTGCGGTTTCAATCTCCCGTAAACGGCGATACGGTGTTTCTGGATCCAGAAATTTCTATGCAAGTGCAGCGCGATTTGGGTTCAGACATCGTGATGATTTTTGATGAATGCACGCCTTATCCAGCGACCCATGAAGTAGCCAAAGCGTCGATGGAGTTATCGTTGCATTGGGCCGAACGTAGCAAACACGCGCATGCCGATAATCCGGCTGCTTTATTCGGGATTGTGCAGGGCGGTATGTATGATGATTTGCGTCATGCGTCTTTGGCAGGATTAACGGATATCGGCTTTGATGGTTATGCCGTCGGCGGCTTGGCCGTAGGCGAACCCGCGGAAGAGCGCTTGGCAGTATTAGATGAATTAAGTGACATGCTGCCGCAAGATAAACCTCGTTATTTAATGGGCGTGGGTACGCCGCTCGATATTTTAGCGGCGGTAGCGCGGGGCGTAGATATGTTCGATTGCGTGATACCCACCCGCAATGCACGCAATGGTTTTTTGTACACGTTTGATGGCGTATTGCGGATCCGTAATGCGCAATACGCCGATGACATCAGCCCGATCGATCCGCAATGTGGCTGTTATACCTGCCAACACTACAGCCGTGCTTATTTGCGACATTTGGATCGTTGCGGTGAAATTCTGGCAGCACGACTCAATACCGTACATAACCTATATTTTTATCAGCAATTGATGCGGGAAATCCGCGAAGCCATTAGTCAAAACCAATTAGCCGAATATACGCATGCATTTGTCACACGTTTTCAGGCAGGCAAATTTGCTCAAAAATCTAATCTCACCCGCGATGCACAGCCGTGATGCAATTCAATGCTGCTGTGGCATAATACGCGCCTCTTTTGGGTCTAACTAAGGTTGTTTGTTATGGATTGGTTTATTGCTAGCGCGCATGCACAAGGTACTGCAGCCCCTCAGGGCGGTGGTTTATTGCCGATTTTGTGGATGGTTGCGTTAATCGTCTTCTTTTATTTTTTCTTAATTCGTCCACAACAAAAACGTGCGAAAGAACAGCGCGAATTAGTGGCTGCCTTGAAAAAAGGTGATGAAGTGATTACTACTGGCGGTGTCTTAGGCAAACTTACCGATGTAGGCGAAAATTTTGTGACCTTACAAATCGCTGATGGTGTAGAGATCAAATTACAAAAACAAGCGATTGCCAATGTAGTGCCCAAAGGTACTGTTGGGAAAGCGTGAACCAAATTAATTAAGTGAGATAATCGTGAATCAATATCCTCTCTGGAAATATCTGTCGTTACTCGTGGCTTTGATGCTAGGCATTTTGTATGCCTTGCCCAATCTGTATGGTGATGATCCCGTAGTACAAGTTGCTTCACGAGAAGTGGCTATTGATGCATCGTTACGTGAACAAGTAGAAGTGGCATTAACCGAAGCGGGCGTTCCATTTTCGGCGGTAGACATTGAGCCATCCCATGTTGTTGCGCGCTTTGCAGATACCGATATTCAATTAGCGGGTCAAGAAGCATTAGTGCAACGCATGGGTGAAAAATTCAGTGTTTCGTTGAATCTAGAATCAGCCACACCAAAATGGTTACGTGCTATCGGCGCAAAACCCATGTATCTCGGTTTAGATTTACGCGGTGGTGTGCACTTTTTGCTGCAAGTAGATATGGATAGCGCATTAAAACAACGCATGGAAAGTTATACCGATGCGTTTCGTTCGGTGTTAATTAAAAACAAATTACGTTATGGTCGGGTTCAACCCGGCGCTGATCGCATCACTTTAGGATTTCGCGATGCTGCAGTCGCTGAAAAAGCGCAGAGCACATTAGAAAATGAATTTCCTGATTTAAAATTTACTGCTAGCACTTTTACATCTCCAGATCCAACGGTAGCGGCAACTCCCGCAGCAGGTGTAACACCGGTTGCTGGCGTGCAAGAAGTGGTCACGTTAGTGGCAACCATGCGCGAAGAAGTGATCAAAAAAGAACGCAGCGATGCGCTTACGCAAAACATTGTAACTTTGCGTAATCGTGTGAATGACTTGGGTGTGGCCGAACCTATTATTCAGCAACAAGGTACAGATCGTATTATTGTGCAATTACCGGGCGTACAAGATACCGCTGAAGCAAAACGTCGTTTAGGTAATACCGCAACTCTTGAATATCGTTTGATTTATGGCACGCCTAGTGATTGGGCGCGTGCTGATCAAAGCGGTGCAGCAGTGCCCGTAGATGCCAAACTTTATCGTGATCGAGATGGTAAAGCGGTGTTATTGCGCCGCTCATTAATTGTGACGGGCGATAGTATTACTAGCGCCAGCGCTGGCTTTGATCCAACAAATGGTCAGCCTGCTGTGTTTGTAAATTTGGATGGCAAAGGCGCTGATCGCATGAGCGAAGTGACCGGCCAAAATATTAACAAAGATATGGCGGTTGTGTTTATTGAGTATCAAACCGATACCAAAGAAGTGGATGGCAAATTACAAATCTCTACCAATAAAAAAGAAACCGTGATTAGCATTGCTACTATCCGTGATCAACTGAGTCGACGTTTTCAAACAACCGGTGTTAGCACTGCTGAAGCACAAGATTTAGCATTGTCATTACGTTCAGGCGCGTTAAAAGCGCCAATGAAAATTGTTGAAGAACGCACGGTGGGGCCAAGTTTGGGTCGCGATAATATTGATAATGGTTTGAAATCCGTAATGATTGGTTTCATCGCCGTGTTTGTTTTCATGATATTGAATTATAAAACATTTGGTTTATTAGCGAATATTACGTTAGCCGTGAACGTGGTATTGCTCGTCGCTATTTTATCGTTACTGCAAGCAACGTTAACCATGCCGGGTATTGCTGGTATCGTCTTAACAGTAGGTATGGCGGTAGATGCAAACGTATTAATTTATGAGCGGATCCGCGAAGAAATACGCTTGGGTAATAGTGTGCAAGCGGCTATTCATGCTGGCTTTGATAAAGCGTTTGCCACCATTACTGACTCGAATGTCACAACCTTGATCGCCGCTTTAGCGATGTTGAGTTTAGGTTCAGGTCCTGTGCGCGGATTTGCGGTAACGTTGGCCTTAGGTATTTTAACGTCTATGTTTACAGCGGTCGTGGGTACTCGCGCCATGGTGAACTTGTTATACGGCGGTCGTACCATCAAGCGTTTATCGATTTAATGTGAGAATAGATATCATGAACATACATAATTTAAAAATAAATTTCATTGGCGCACGTTATTGGTTAATGGCCGCTTCCATTTTGTTTGTTGGCTTGTCGATTTTCGGCCTGGCAACGCGCGGTTTGAATTTAGGCATTGATTTCACCGGCGGTTATTTGATTGAGGTGGGTTACGCTGCACCGGTTGAATTATCAAAAGTGCGCGGAGCATTAGAAGAAAACGGCGTACCTGGTGCAACCGTGCAATATTTTGGTACTTCTAGAGATGTGCTAATTCGAGTGTTGCCATCAGACGAAGCAGAGACTGGTCAAGATCAAGCCACAACCTTAAGCGACAAAATTTATAGCATCTTGCAGCAGCATACGACAGGCGCCACATTGCGCCGTGTTGAATACGTTGGCCCACAAGTCGGCGATGAATTAAAAAATAGCGGCGGCATGGCAATATTAGTCGCGACGTTTTTTATTTTCCTTTATGTGGCTATGCGTTTTAATCGTTGGTTCTTTTCCGCCGGCGCTATTGTCGCTACCGCGCATGACGTGGTTCTGACATTAGGCGTGTTTGCTTGGTTAGGTATTAGTTTTGATTTAGCAACCTTAGCGGCGATATTAGCGATCATTGGTTATTCGCTGAATGACACGATTGTTGTTTTCGATCGTATTCGCGAAAACTTTTTCCGTACGCGCAGTAATGATACTGCAGAAATTATGAATGTTGCGATTAATGATACTTTAAGTCGTACTTTGATGACATCGGGCGTTACTTTGTTATCAGTGCTAGCGTTATTTTTCTTTGGCGGTGAAGTGGTTTATGGTTTTTCACTCGCACTTATTTTGGGTATTTTAATCGGTACTTATTCATCTATATTTGTCGCGAGCCCTGTTGTTTTGTTTTTGGGTTTAACCCGCCAAGATATGTTGAATGCTGAAAAAGAAAAACAAACTGCAAAAGAAGCCCGTGAAATTGGCATGCCATAGTTTTTTAAATCAGAATTATAAAAAAGGGCGTTATCATTAACGCCCTTTTTTTTGTGCTTTGATCAGTAGAAAACTATTTTGATTTTATTACTGGCCGACTATTTTGAATATTTTCTAATAACCATTTATGTAATTTAGGATTTCCACCCACGACGTTGCCGCTAGCTAAATAATTTTCGCCACCGTTATCATCGGTAACAATTCCGCCAGCTTCTTGTATCAATAACACGCCTGCGGCCATGTCCCAGGGTTTTAGTTTGAATTCCCAAAAACCATCTAAGCGTGCGCATGCTACATACGCTAAATCTAAAGCAGCGGAACCTGCACGACGGATGCCGGCACTGTTCGCCATGATCGGTTTGAGTGTTGTTAGGTACGCATCAAAATCCATTGCGCCCGGTGTATTGAAAGGAAAGCCGGTACCAAAGAGAGCGCCCTCTGTGTTGTGTCGATTGCCCACACGAATACGTTTGTCGTTTAAGCGCGCACCGCCACCTTTTTCAGCCGTGAATAATTCTTGTTTGATAGGATCGTAAATCACCGCGAGCTCTAAATGTCCACGAATTTGTAAACCAATAGAAACAGCGAAGTGTGGAAGACCGTGCATGAAGTTGGTGGTGCCGTCGAGCGGATCAATGATCCAGCAATGATCGCTATCGCCGTGTGCGCCACTTTCTTCGGCAAGAATGGCGTGCGCAGGATAAGCGCGGCGTAATACTTTGATGATTTCGTTTTCGGCGTGTTGATCCGCTTCTGTAACAAAATCATTTTGTCTTTTAATGTCGACAGTTAAGGTGTCCAACCGATTGTAATAACGGAGGATGCTACTGCCAGCCGCACGAGCGGCACGGATTGCGATGTTAAGTGCTGGATGCATATTTTATAAAGAACGAGTCACAAGGCCGCGTAGGATAAAGCCATGACCCGGACTACACAAGTTGAATTCCAAGTAAGCGCCAGATTAAAAAGTTGCGCTCTCCATTTCGGGATACTCGCCTTGTGTTGATGAAGTGGGTATTCTGCGCGCCATGTTAAAACAGCTCCCCAATATTCGTTTGGTCTTAGTGAATACCTCGCATCCCGGTAATATTGGTGGTGCTGCGCGCGCCATGAAAACCATGGGTTTGAATCAATTGCATCTGGTTGCGCCGAAACTGTTTCCCGCCGAAGAAGCCACTGCGCGGGCGGCAGGTGCAGATGATGTGTTGGAAAATGCGCACTGTCATGAGGATTTGGCGTCGGCGCTAGCGGATTGCGCATTGGTGATTGGTACGTCGGCACGCACGCGACATTTATCATGGCCGGCATTTTCGCCTGCCGAAGCGGCGGCGCGTTTATTGGCAGAAGTGCAGCATCGGCCGGTAGCATTGGTGTTTGGCCGCGAACGCACCGGTTTGACTAATGAAGAGTTAGATTTATGTCATTTTGTGGTGAACATTCCTACCAATCCTGATTACAGTTCGCTGAATTTAGCCTCTGCCGTGCAGATTATGGCCTATGAAATTCGTCGTTTAGCTTTAATCGAAACACCGGTCGAAACGTCGACTGAAGCCGAAGAGCCCTTAGCCAATGTGGACTTAGTAGAAGGTATGTTGGCGCATTTAGCCGACGTTTTAGTGCGTTTGCGGATTACTGAAGCTGAAAACGCCAAACTGACCTTGTTACGCCGTTTCCGACGCATCTTTACCCGTGCGCGCTTGCGCACTGAAGAAGTCCATATATTAAGAGGATTATTTGCGGCTATGGAGAAACGCAGCCGTGCTCCTGAGGAATTATGAACAGGCAGGAGCTATAAGATAGGTATGGGTGAATACTTGACCAAATTGATAGGGTATATATAATCCTACCAAATTACTCAGTTATTACCGGTGGAGAGTATGCGACTTACAACCAAAGGCCGTTATGCGGTAACAGCCATGTTAGACCTAGCCGTACATGATAGCGGTGGTCCTGTAGCCTTGGCTGATATTTCAGAACGCCAAGGAATTTCGCTATCTTATTTGGAGCAATTGTTTTCGCGTTTACGCAAAACCGGTTTAGTAAAAAGTACGCGTGGCCCTGGTGGCGGGTATAAGTTGAGTAAGGCTTCTAGTGAAATTGCGATTTCGGATGTGATTGAAGCGGTTGATGAAAGTGTTGATGCGACCCGTTGTGGCGGTTCACGTAATTGCCAAGGTAATACGCGGTGTTTAACGCACGATTTATGGGAAGATTTAAGTGCACAAATTCGTGTGTTCTTAAGAGGCGTGAGTCTCGCCGATTTAATTAATCGTAAAACTACGTTAGATGTTGCTGATCGACAAGATACATTTTTATTAGAACGTCGCCGTGACGGCGAAAAAATGTTTAGCAGTCGTCTTTAAGGAATCTTAAACGTCATGAGTGCTTATTTAGATTACAACGCAACAACGCCGCTGGATCCACGCGTGCGCGAAGCGATGTTGCCGTATCTAGGTGAAATTTATGGCAATCCTTCCAGCTTGCATTGGCAGGGTCGTTTAATGCGCAGTGCTATTGAACAAGCGCGTGATCAAGTCGCCAGTTTAGTGAATGCGCATCCTAGCCAAGTTGTCTTCACCGGCTGTGGTACTGAAGCCAATAACTTAGCGATTAAAGGCGCATGCGCAACCTTTACTAATCCTGAAGTTGTAATTAGTTCGATTGAACATGCGTCAGTTTTAGAAGCGGCACAAGCGGCAACTCAACACGGCGTTTTAAAATACATTCCAGTAGATGCGCAAGGCGTCACGCAGCCCGATGCTGTGTTGCAAACATTATCATCGGCTACAAAACTAGTTTCAGTCATGTGGGCGAATAACGAAACCGGTGCAATTCAACCGATTGCAGCGATTGGTCAAGCATTAGCGGGTCGTGGTGTGATTTTTCATAGCGATGCTACGCAAGCGATTGGTAAACAGCCGGTTGATTTTGCAAGTAGCGGTGCACAGCTGCTGACTTTGTCGGGTCATAAAATGTACGCCTCACAAGGCGTAGGTGTATTGATTCATGATAAACGCGTGAACTTGCAGCCTTTATTACACGGTGGCGGTCATGAAAAAGGTCGGCGTTCCGGTACTGAAAATGTCGCCGCTATTGTTGGTTTAGGTGTAGCCGCACGTTTGATTAAAGAAGAATTACAAACACGCATTACACACATGCGCGCACTGCGAAACCTAGTAGAGCAAGGTTTACAAAAAATTACTGGCTTAGTTATTTTTTCTGAGCAAGCAGAACGTTTGCCTAATACGGTACAGTTTGCGGTTCCAGCGTGTCACGGCGAAACGTTGCTGATGATGTTAGATAAAGAAGGCATTGCCGTATCCAGTGGCTCGGCTTGTCATAGCGACATACAAGAACCTAGTCATGTGTTAACCGCGATGGGTGTTGATGATGAATTAGCATTAACTGCAATTCGCGTCAGCGTTGGTAAAGACACGACCGCAGATGAAGTGAATCAATTTTGTCAGGCGCTTTATAAAATAGTAAATACACTGAGATCGCAAGCAATGTCTGCGGCCTAAGTTCTGGAGTTGAGTGAGGTGAGTATGAGTGAGAAAAAATTACCAATTTATTTAGATTATTCCGCGACGACGCCGGTAGATCCGCGCGTGGCCGATAAAATGTGGCAATGCTTAACGATGGATGGCGCATTTGGTAATCCTGCGTCGCGTTCACATAGTTTTGGTTGGGAAGCCGAAGATTTAGTAGAACAAGCGCGTGTTGATGTTGCGGCGCTCGTGAATGCAGATCCGCGTGAAATTGTGTGGACCAGCGGCGCTACTGAATCAGATAACTTAGCCATCAAAGGTGCTGCGCATTTTTATAAACAAAAAGGTAAACACCTCATTACCGTTAAAACTGAGCATAAAGCCGTGCTCGATAGCATGCGTCAATTAGAGCGCGAAGGTTTTGAAGTAACTTATTTAGAACCGCAAAATGATGGACTGTTGGATTTAGAAAAATTCACCGCTGCAATTCGTCCTGACACAGTTTTAGCGTCGGTTATGCATGTTAATAATGAAGTCGGTGTGATTCAAGATATTCAAGCGATCGGCGATATTTGTCGTAAGCACGGCGTCATTTTTCATGTTGATGCTGCGCAAAGTGCTGGCAAAATTCCTATTGATTTAGAAACATTGCCCGTTGATTTAATGTCTTTTTCTGCGCATAAAATTTATGGCCCGAAAGGCATGGGCGCTTTGTATGTGCGTCGTAAACCGCGCATTCGTTTAGAAGCGCAAATGCATGGCGGTGGTCATGAACGTGGTTTACGTTCAGGCACTTTGCCCACTCATCAAATTGTTGGTATGGGTGAAGCATTCCGCATTGCGAAAGCAGAAATGGCTACTGAAAATGTGCGCGTGCTCGCTTTGCGTGATCGTTTGTTGAATGGTTTGAAAGAAATGGAAGCGGTATATGTGAATGGTGATCTTGAGCATCGCGTGGCCGGTAATTTAAATATCAGTTTTGCGTTTGTAGAAGGCGAAAGCTTAATTATGGCGTTGAAAGACATGGCTGTGTCCAGTGGTTCTGCGTGTACTAGCGCAAGCTTAGAACCCAGTTATGTGTTGCGAGCTTTAGGTCGTGAAGATGAATTAGCGCATAGCTCAATTCGTTTTTCGATTGGTCGCTTTACCACTCAGCAAGACGTTGATGAAGTGATTGGTAAAATTCAACATGCCGTGACACGCTTGCGTGAATTGTCGCCTTTATGGGATATGTATAAGGAAGGCGTAGACTTGAAAACGGTTGAATGGGCCGCACATTAATTAATAGTGTTGCGTGCATTTGGTTTTGTATATGTAAGGTAAGTATGTAGGAGTAATGAAATGGCATACAGTGAAAAAGTTTTAGATCATTATGAAAATCCACGTAATGTTGGATCATTCGAAAAAAATGATCTTGATGTAGGAACCGGCATGGTCGGTGCACCTGCGTGTGGCGACGTAATGAAATTACAAATCAAAGTAAGCAAAGACGGCATTATCGAAGATGCGCGTTTTAAAACCTATGGTTGTGGTTCAGCAATTGCCTCTAGTTCTTTGGTGACCGAATGGGTCAAAGGAAAAACGTTGGCGCAAGCTTCTACGATTAAGAATAGTCAAATTGCGGAAGAGCTCGCATTGCCGCCGGTTAAAATCCATTGTTCAGTATTAGCAGAAGATGCGATTGCTGCGGCAATTGCAGATTACAAAACCAAACACCCAGAATTTTCTGGCCAATAACGGATTAATGCCACAGCATTTGTGAGGTCGTTATGAGCGTAACATTAACCACTGCCGCCGCAAAACACGTACAAAAATCTTTGCAACAACGTGGCAAAGGTTTAGGTTTGCGTTTAGGTGTTCGCACCACCGGCTGTTCGGGTTTGGCCTATGTAATGGAATACGCGGATGAGTTGCAGCCTGAAGATGCCGTTTTTGAATCGCATGCTTTAAAAATTATTGTGGACCCTAAAAGTTTGCTTTATATCGATGGCACGGAATTGGATTTTGTACGCGAAGGTTTGAATGAAGGTTTTAAATTCCAAAATCCTAACGTTAAAGACGAATGTGGTTGTGGTGAAAGCTTTACGGTGTAAGGTTATCCTACTTCGACACTTAACAATGGCTATGCAATGCGTAGCCATTTTCATTAATACGCTAGAAGATTTTGTATGAATGCTGCACAGACGGCTAATAACTATTTTAAGTTATTTGAATTGCCGGAAAATTATGCCGTTAAGACAGACGATTTGGTAACGCGTTATCGTTTGTTGCAAGCCCAATTGCATCCTGATCGATATGTAGATAAAAGTGAGCGTGAACGCCGTATGGCCTTAGAACGCGCTGCTTTGGTGAATGATGCGTATCGAATTTTGCGCGATGATGTGGAGCGTGGTTTGTATTTATTAAGCTTGCATCAGCCTGAGATAGCGCAACAAAAACCGACCTTGTCGTCTGAGTTTTTAATGACGCAGATGGAGTTGCGCGAAGCATTGGTAGAAGCGAATTGCTTTGATCAATTACATACATTATTAGCATCTGTGCGCATTGCTATGCTTGAATCGGTTGCGCGTATTGCGCTTGCATTAGATAACGATGCGCAATTTTTGAAGGCGTTGAATGAATTGGCTGAATTGCAATTTTTGAAAAAATTAGCGCAAGAAATTGATGATCGTTTATTTGGACTCGAATCTTAATCATGGCTTTATTGCAAATTTCTGAACCCGGTAAATTTACTGCGCCGCATCAACATCGTTTAGCGGTGGGTATTGATTTAGGTACTACTCATTCTTTAGTTGCCACTGTACGCAGCAGTATTCCTGATGTGTTGGTGGATGAGATGGATAACGCCATTGTGCCGTCGATAGTGCGCTATTTATCAAATGGTGTGGTGCAAGTTGGCGAAGCAGCCAAACATCATTTAGCAGAAGATCCGGAAAATACTATTGTCTCTGTTAAGCGTTTGATGGGCCGCAACCTAGAAGACATACAGCGTGAACAAGCGTATTTACCTTATAATTTTGTTGCGAGTGACAGTGTAGTGCCACGCATTGTTTGCGCAGGACGTGAAATAACGGCGGTAGAAATATCTGCAGAGATCTTGCGATATTTACGCGCGCGCGCAGAAGCCAGTCTTGATGGCGAGTTAACCGGTGCCGTTATTACAGTGCCCGCTTATTTTGATGATGCGCAACGTCAAGCTACGAAAGATGCGGCTAATTTAGCGGGTATCAAAGTTTTACGTTTGTTAAATGAACCCACTGCCGCAGCGATCGCGTATGGTTTAGATAGCAAGCGCGAAGGTCGAATTGCAGTTTATGATTTGGGCGGCGGAACGTTTGATATTTCTATTTTGCATTTGCAAAAAGGCGTGTTTGAAGTCGTTGCTACTGGTGGTGACGCGGCTTTGGGTGGGGATGATTTTGATCAATTATTATTAAATCATTTTTTTGAAGTACTCGCGCTAAATGCAGAAACACTGAGTCCACAGTATCGTCGTTACTTGCAGCAATTAGCGATTGATAGCAAAGAAGCATTATCCAGTCAGATGAATGTTGAGCTCGCAATTAATTTGCCGAATGGCGCAACACACGCGTTAACCCTTACGCGCATGCAATTAGAAACGTTAATAGCGCCGTTACTTGCAAAAACCTTGCAGGCTTGTCGGCGCGCAGTGCGCGATGCGAATTTAACATTTGGTGCGATTGATGAAGTCATAATGGTGGGTGGTTCAACGCGCATTCCGAGCGTGCGTCAGCAGGTTTCAACATTGTTTGGCCGTGAAGTTCTAACTACGATTGATCCCGATAAAGTAGTAGCGTTAGGTGCAGCTCTGCAAGCCGATGTGTTAGTAGGTAATAAAGCTGAGCAAGATATGTTGTTATTAGATGTAGTGCCCTTGTCACTCGGTTTAGAAACCATGGGTGGTTTGGTGGAAAAAATTATTCCGCGCAACACCACGTTGCCGGTGGGTCGCGCACAAGAATTCACTACCTTTAAAGACGGCCAAACGGCAATGATGATTCATGTTGTGCAAGGTGATCGCGAATTAGTGCAAGACTGTCGTTCTTTAGCGCGTTTTGAATTGCGCAATATTCCTGCGATGGTGGCGGGCGCGGCGCGGATTCGGGTGAGCTTTCAAGTCGATGCCGATGGTTTGCTCAGTGTTGCCGCTACGGAAATAACGAGTGGCACTGAAGCCACGATTGTAGTGAAACCTTCGTATGGTTTAAGTGACGCAGAAATTGCCGATATGTTGCAGGCTTCGATTCACTATGCTGCTGATGATCTTGAATTACGGCGCGTGCGCGAACAACAAATTGATGCAGCACGTTCATTGGAAGCGGTTGATGCGGCCTTGCAAGTCGACGGTGAATTATTGTTATCGGAATCTGAACGTCAAATAATTTTAGTAGCGCGCGAAAAGTTAGCGGCTCTGCAAAATAGTAATGACGTAGCGGGTATTAAACAAGCGATTGAAAATTTAGAAGCGCAGTGTGCAGACTATGTGGGTAGGCGTATGGATCATAATATTCGTAAAGCCTTAGCTGGTCAGCGCTTGGATCAAATATAAAAATGCGAGTAATACAATCATGACTAAATTAATATTTTTGCCGCATCCTAAGAGTTGCCCTCAAGGCGCGGTCATTGAAGTTGCAGCGGGTATTAGTATTTGTGATGCCGCTTTAAGCAATGGTATAGAGATCGAACACGCTTGTGAAAAAGCGTGTGCCTGCACTACCTGTCATGTGCATGTGCGCGAAGGTTATTCCACGCTCGAGCCCAGTGATGAATTGGAAGATGATCTGCTCGATAAAGCGTGGGGTTTAGATCCTGATTCACGTTTAAGTTGTCAGGCGTTGGTGGGTGATGTCGATTTGGTTATTGAGATCCCTCGCTACACAATTAATATGGTTTCCGAACGTCACGAGTGAGCAAAGCATCATGACTTTAAAGTGGACAGATACACTCGATATTGCGCTGGCATTAATTGATGCGCACCCAGATGTTGATCCTCGGTATATAAGATTTACTGATTTACATGCGTGGGTTTGTGACTTAGAAGATTTTACCGATGAACCAACACGTTCCGGTGAAAAAATTCTTGAAGCTATTCAAACGGCGTGGATTGCAGAACGCGATTAATGCAGTAATAAGTAGGTAGCGCAGCAGTGCTGTCCTACCTTTTTACGAATAACCCTAGTAGAATCCCGCCTTCTTTTTAGGTCTGAACAACGGAGTTAGTATTCATGGCAATTGAACGTACTTTATCCATCATCAAACCTGATGGTGTTGCCAAAAATGTGATCGGCGAAATTTATAGTCGCTTTGAAAAAGCCGGTTTAAAAGTTGTCGCTGCCAAAATGATGCATCTTAATCGCGAACAAGCTGAAGGCTTTTATGCGGTTCATAGCGCACGTCCCTTTTTTAAAGATTTAGTGGGTTTTATGAGTTCGGGTCCCGTGATCATTCAGGTTTTAGAAGGCGAAAATGCCGTCGCTAAACACCGTGACTTAATGGGCGCAACCAATCCTAAAGACGCCGTTAAAGGTACGATCCGAGCAGATTTTGCAGCCAGTATCGACGAAAATGCGGTGCATGGTTCGGATGCAGCCGACACAGCCGCCGAAGAAATTAACTTCTTTTTTGGCACCGGCTTGGGCGCTAGCAGTGCCGTGATTTGTCCACGTACGCGTTAAAGTCAGCTATAGTCAGACCCATGTCAGAACCGCACAATTTAATGGGTCTAGATGCCGCTGGTTTGCGGCAGTTTCTTGAGCAGTTGGGCGAGCCCAGCTTCCGCTCGCAGCAATTATTGCAATGGATACATCAACGCGGAATCACCGATTTCGCGTTGATGAGCAATTTATCTAAATCCCTACGAGAACGTTTGGCGGCAGTAGCGGTGGTTGCGCCGCCCGAAGTTGCCTTTGATAGTGAATCCAGCGACGGCACTCGTAAGTGGTTGTTTCATATGGGTCAAAGCGCTGCTCGTGGTAGTGAAAGCCTGTTAGGAAATGCGATTGAAACGGTTTATATTCCCGAAACGCGGCGTGCGACTTTATGTATTTCTTCGCAAGTAGGTTGCAGTTTGGATTGTTCGTTTTGTTCGACTGCGCGCCAAGGTTTTAATCGCAATCTGACCACCGCCGAAATTATTGGCCAGGTCTGGACAGCTGAGCGTTTACTTAAACCCACGGATCGGCGAATCACCAATGTCGTTTTGATGGGCATGGGCGAACCGCTGATTAATTATGAAAATGTAGTGCCTGCCTTAAAATTGATGATCGATGATTTGGCGTACGGCTTAGCTAAGCGTCGCGTGACCGTCAGCACGGCCGGCGTTGTGCCCGCGATTTATCGATTACGCGATGAGCAAATTGAAGTGGCCTTGGCCATTTCTCTGCATGCGCCCAATGATAGTTTGCGCAATGAGTTAGTGCCGCTTAATACCAAATATCCAATCGAAGAATTACTCGAAGCCTGTAGCGCCTATATAAAAGGTCTACATAAACGCCAAATTACCTTTGAATACGTGATGCTCGACGGGGTTAACGATAGCCCGGTTTTGGCGAAAGAGCTGGCGCGTCGCTTGGAAGGTATTCCCAGCAAGCTCAATTTAATTCCGTTTAATCCATTCCCCGGTTCTGGTTATCGCCGCTCCAATGATGAAGCGATTGGTCGTTTTATGAGCATCACCCAACGTGCGGGTATTGTGACCACCGTCCGTAAAACCCGTGGCGATGATATTGATGCCGCGTGTGGTCAATTAGTAGGGCAAGTCGCAGATCGCAGTCGTCGTGAAAAACGCTTTATTCAACCTCGTTTTGGCGAAAAACAGACGGGTATCGCCTGAAGTTCGCCGCTGCGCTATCATGCGCGGATCTTTAGATTTTCCGATTTTCCATATCATTCCTTATTAATGGTTAATGAGACTTATAGGGTAGGCATGAAGCGTCAATATTGTCTTTTGTTTGTCATTGCATTGTTCAGTTGTCTGACAGCTTGTGTATCGTCGGGTCCAAAACCTAACTTGGAAAAAGCCGCAGAATTTAATGCCCAATTAGGTGCAGGTTATTTGGCACAAGGCCAGGTGGAGCGCGCTAAAGAAAAACTAGAAAAAGCGTTAGATCAAAATTCCAATTCCGCATTAGCAAATGCTGCATATGGCTTGCTGCAAAATCAACTGGGCGATAATAAAAAAGCGGATAAGCATTTGAAAAAAGCGCTCCGCATTGAACCCGAAAATCCAGAATATAATAATAACTACGGCACTTTTTTATGTGGCGTAGGACGTTTGCAAGAAGCAGAAGAGCGTTTTAATAAAGCGTTGCGTGATCCTTTATATCCTACTAAAGAATTTGCATGGACTAATTTAGGTATTTGCGCCTTAAAAATCCCCGATGAAGTAAAAGCAGAAGTCTATTTTCGTAAAGCCCTCGATTTAAATCCTTATTTTGGTAGTGCGTTAATGCAAATGGCGCATCTATATGAACGTAAACGCAATCCACGCGTGGCTTATGGTTATGTACAAAAGTATTTTGAAAAATTACCGGAAACACCTGATAGCCTTGCAACCGCAATTCGTTTGACTAAACAACTAGGCGATCGTAATGCGGAAGGCAAATACACCATAAAACTGCGTAATCGTTTTCCGGATTCGGAAGCAGCGCGCAATATTAATAAGTAATTAACACAACTTTAAATTTCGATAACGATTAGCGAAAAATCGAAGGGAGCAATGCATGTTGCCAAATGATCAAACTTTAGGTGCCAGCTTACGACAAGCGCGTGAACAAGCGGGTATAGAATTAGCAGACTTAGCGCACAAACTTCGTTTGCAACGTGACATCATTGATGCGTTAGAACAAGACGATCACAGTCGTTTACCAGCACCGACTTTTGTGCGTGGTTATTTACGCCAGTACGCTGACGCAGTAAATGTAGACGCCACTGTTTGGGTACAACATTATAATCAATTGGGTTTTCGTGATCCGGCGTTGATTGATACTGCCACTGCGAAGCCACCCGTGACCATGCGTGATCCTCGAATCAAATGGTTAACGGTTGCGATAATTTTATCGTTGCTCATCTATTTAATTTATTGGGCAGTTGCACAAAGCAGCAAACCGAACGTAGAGGTAATTGAAGTCACTGAATCTGCGGCGGTTGATACGGTACCAAATGAAACTGCTGCGATAGAAGCAGCATTGTTAGCAGCACAACAAGAGGCAGCAGTAACGGAAGATGAAACTCCCGAAGCGGCAGTGGTTCCTGATAAAGCTGCGGCCCTACCCAAATTAGAACCTATAACCGACGCGGCGCAAGTGCCGATTGCTGTACCTGTCGCTAAACCCACCTTGCGTAAACAAGCACCGCAGGGTACGGATCGTTTAGCAGTAAAAATGACGGGCGCATCTTGGATTGAAGTTTATGATGCAAATCAATTTCGTCATGTCTATGGCATGTTTTCCCAAAAAGATTCTCCTATAGTGTTACAAGGCCAAGCGCCGTTCCATGTAATGTTAGGTGATGCTGCGCAAGTCGGTTTAGAAATAAATGGCCAGATCTATAATCTTCAGCCATTCGTTCGCAGTAATCGCACCGCACAACTTATCATTGAAAACGAATAGGTTGGTTTTTCGCTAATTCACGCGTAACACAATAATCATGTCAACAACTGTTAAATCCGTCAAAGGGATGCACGACATCCTGCCTGAACAGAGCGCTGCTTGGCAGTGGCTAGAAGTGCATTTGCATCAATTAATGAACAGCTATGGTTATCAAGAAATTCGTACGCCCATACTTGAGAGTACTGATTTATTTTGCCGTTCGATTGGTGAAGTGACCGATATTGTTGAAAAAGAAATGTATACCTTCAAAGATCGTGACGACAGCTTGTTGAGCTTACGTCCCGAAGGTACTGCGAGTTGCGTACGCGCGGGTATAGAGCACGGTTTGTTTCGTAATCAAATTCAGCGCTGGTGGTATACCGGGCCGATGTTTCGTCGTGAACGTCCACAGAAAGGTCGTTATCGGCAATTTCATCAAGTCGGTGTTGAAGCGTATGGCATGGAAGGCCCCGATATTGATGCGGAAATTATTTTGATGACCGCGCGTTTATGGCGCGCGTTGGCATTGCCTGCGGTTCGATTGGAATTAAATTCCTTAGGTACGCGTGCAGAACGCCAACAATATCGTGAAGCGCTTGTCCTGTATTTGACGCAACATCACGCTAAGCTAGATGAAGATAGTCAGCGTCGTTTGCAGCAAAATCCATTGCGTGTATTAGATAGTAAAAATCCAGATACACAGGCAATAGTAAAACAAGGCCCTATCTTGAGTCATTATTGGGGCGCGGAAACTCAAGCGCATTTTGCTGGTCTGTGTGCTTTGTTAGATCAAGCGAATATTGAATACACCGTAAATCCTTATTTGGTGCGCGGTTTAGATTATTACAATCACACCGTGTTTGAATGGATTACTGAATCATTAGGCGCGCAAGGCACAATTTGCGCGGGTGGTCGTTATGATGGTTTGGTTGAGCAATTGGGCGGACAAGCAACGCCTGCAGTGGGTTTTGCGATGGGCTTGGAACGTTTATTAGCCTTGTTAGAAAACGAAATAGTTGCGATGCATTCAGTCGATGTTTATATCATTGCTGTCAATAATGCGGGCAGTGACGCTGCTAGCGTTAAAGCCATGCAAATCAGCGAACAGTTACGTGATGCATTGCCTAACTTGGCGATACAATTAAATTGCGGTAGCGCTAGCATGAAAAGTCAATTTAAACGCGCTGATCGCTCAGGTGCTGAGATTGCCTTAGTGTTAGGCGAAGAAGAATTGCAGAATGCTAGTATCACCATAAAATATTTGCGTGATCAGCATGCTGAGCAACACACGGTCGCGATCAGTGCAGTGATTAATAAATTAGCTGAGCATTTTGATTGCTGAGCACGATAAATAAAAACCTTAACTTAGGAATAAGCCATGAGTGAATTAGATACTGATGATGTACAACTTGAACAGCTCAAGTTGTGGTGGAAAGAAAATGTAACTGCGGTTATCACCGGCGTGGTGTTAGGCGTGGGCATGCTAACGGGTTGGTATTTTTGGCAAGAGCATCAACGCAAACACGCCGAAGATGCTTCCATACAATACACGCATTTAATGATTAACATGCAAGCCAAAAGTATTGAAACCATTCCGGTCACCGCCGATATTTTATTTAAAGATTATGCTGATACACCGTATGCCGCATTAGCGGGTTTGGGTGCAGCTAAAGTAGCGGTCGAGAATAGTCAAGAAAGCGTGGCGATTGAGCGGCTGCAATGGGTAGTTTCAAATGCTAAACAACAACATTTGAAATTGATTGCGCGTTTGCGTTTAGCAGAACTGCAATTATCACAAGGTCAAATTGAAGCAGCAGAAAAAACCGTAGATGTTGAATATCCCGCTGCATATCTCGGTTTATTAGAAACTTTAAAAGGCGACATTGCATTAGCTAAAGCTGACACCGATGCTGCTAAAAAACATTATCAAGCAGCATTAAATGCTAAAGACAGTGCAAGTGATAGTGCTTTGCTGAAAATGAAATTAGAAGACTTAGGTGTTGCTGAAACAACAGCTGCGGTAACTGATGCCGCAGTTAAAGCGGATGAAACGCATGCGCCCGATGCATAAGTTATTAATGCCCTTAGTATTTTTGTGCAGCGTGCTCGTATTGACTGCTTGCGCATCTAAAGATACGACGGAGCCACCTGCTGCTTTAGAAGACTTTAAGCCAGAGTTACGTTTTAAAACATTATGGAAACGTGATACCGGTGCAGGCGCAGGTCAATATCGTTTAAGTTTGCAACCGGTGATTAGCGGCGATGCTATTTTTACCGTAGATCGCAAAGGTGAATTAACCGCGCTCAATAAAAAAACCGGCAAAGTATTATGGTCGCGTGATACCGATTTACCGGTAAGCGCGGGCGTAGGTGTAGGGCATGGCTATTTATTCATTGGTACCCGTGAAGGATTGTTAGCAGCATTTGCAGAAAAAGATGGTGCGCCTGCGTGGCAAGCCCAACTGTCCAGTGAAATTTTAGGCGTGCCTACTTCGGGTTATGGTGTCGTCACAGCACGTACCGTTGATGGCGTCGTGCACGCTTATTCTGCAACTACCGGTGAAAAACTATGGACGTTTAAACATAACGTACCGGCATTAAGTTTACGTGGCACTAGCAGTCCTATCATTTTTGCGGGACGCGTCATCAGTGGTGCGGATAACGGACGCATAACGGCATTAACGTTAGCGGATGGTCGGCCGCTATGGGAATCAGTCATTGCTGTTCCAACGGGTCGCAATGAATTAGATCAAATGGTTGATATTGATATGGTGCCATCAATTGATGGCGGCATTATTTATGTCGCGGCGTATCAAGGCCGTTTAGCCGCATTAACAGCGGATCGCGGACAAATTATTTGGTCGCGTGAAAAATCCGTGTATCGCAATTTAGCGATAGGTGATGATCAAGTGTATGCCGTTGATGACACCAGTCATGTGTGGGCATTTGATCGCAATACCGGCGGCTCTGCGTGGACGCAAGATAAATTACATGCGCGACCTTTAGTAGGCGCAGCGGTATTAGGTGATGTAGTGCTGACCGGTGATTTTGATGGATATGTACATGCGCTTAGTAAAACAGATGGTCGCTTCGTTGCGCGCACCCGCATTGGCAGTGACGGCATTTTATCGGAAGCGTTGATTGAAGGTCCGGTTGCTTATGTTTATACACGTGAAGGTATTTTGGCTGCATTATCGATCGCACCTGTTAAATAAAATTTTAAACCTCGCATTATTTATTAACTACTATAATCAGAGGCCATGACTCTAATGCGCCGTTTTATTTATGGCGGAATGTTGTTAGCGGCAGTGGTGTCGATGCTACTGCTGCTCGCACCGTTAGGCATCGGTCTCTTTCTGCAAACGCATTTCCAACAAAATTGGCAACGTCCTGTTAGCACACCCGGTGGTGCTTTAGGCCGTGGACAATATGTGCAAGGCGCTTATCACAGTGCAGCCGCATGGATTTGGCAACCCGTCGAACAAGGTCGGGGTCATTATGTTATGCAAGTCGATTTAATCCACGGACCATTTTATTTAGGCGCATTAAATTACGGCGTTACTCCTATGTTATTAGCCGCAGCGAATGGCGTGGTCTTGCAGCGCTTAGTCGGTGAACAAGCCGGCATGGATGATAGGCATTTGGCGAACGTGCGTTTGTATCAAGAATTTAATGGACGTTTAACCGGCTTGATTGATTTTATTGATGACGGCAAAACCGCGCCAGCATTATCCGGCTTAGGTGATTTTTATTGGCAACCGCGCTCGCAACGATTAACTGCAACAGGTGAATGGCAACGGGTTCGCATTGATAATATTGATATGCGTGATGCTAGCTTGGCATTAGATTATTACATGCAGCCATCACCTGCGGGCACGATGGAAATGCGCGCTAAACAATTTCAGCAAATATGGGACGATGGAAAAAAATTACAATTAAGCGATGCTGAGTTGTCAGTGGTCACCGTTGAAAAACAAGCGCGCATGCAAACGGATATTTCAGTGCGATGGAAAAAATTATTGTGGGATGATTCAGAATATCAAGACGGTAAAGTAGATTTGCAATGGCTAGGTTTAACCGCAACTCAGCAACGCCAACTAGTGAAATACTTAATGCGTTGGTCTGATAACACCGAAGCGTTACCGGAAGCGCTAACCATTTTATTGCCAACCTCTGCGCAAATAGAATTAAAAAAAATCCAATTACAAAATGATGCTGGCGTATTAGAGGGCTGGGTGCGAATCACCATGCCTTCTACACCGATTGAAAATTATACTTTTGCAGCGTTGATTGAAAAAATTCATGTGCAAGGTGAAATATCAATTTCTATCGAGCTCGCTGAACAATTGTACATACGTCGAGCAGAAGACCTGTTGGCAGAACAATTAGTGGAGCAAACAGCATTAGAAAAAACGGCGACATTGCCACGTGTAACAACGCCGACTAAATCTAAAATAGAAGCGAAAAATAAAAAGCCTATCGATCCTAAAGAATACGCAGCGATACAAATCACTCAATTGATTGATCGACATGTGCTGGAATTAAAAGGCGATCGTTATCACGCAAACTTTGATTGGGTGCGCGGCCGTTTACAAATAAATGGTGAACCGATTGAATGGCGCGACCTTTGGTATCCCGCCGCCGACACAGCTGCAGAGCCTGCGTCAGCAGAAGCCGCCGTGAGCGTTCCGTCTACGCCATTATCTATATCGGTATCTACACCAGTATCTACACCGGTATCTACACAGGTATCTGTGCCGGTTTCGATACCGGCACAGAAGAGTAAAACGCCGTAAAGCACTTTGTATAAGCGCCGGCAGTTGCTCGCTGTCATGGGCTATGTCATGATCCGCGCCCCGTCATATCGTCTTGAAAAGCATCATATTTTTGTATGAAACCGGTAATCGCTATCGTCGGCCGACCCAATGTTGGCAAATCGACCCTATTTAATTGCTTAACCCGCACTCGCGCTGCTTTGGTTGCAGAATTTGCCGGGCTAACGCGTGACCGTCAGTATGGTCGCGGTGTGGTAGGTGATAAGCCTTATATTATTGTTGATACCGGTGGTTTGAGTGGTAACGCCGAAGGCGTTGATGCCGTTATGGCGCAACAAGTGCAACAAGCTTTAGATGAATCACACGCGGTATTATTTGTAGTGGATGGCGCAGAAGGTTTATCGGCGGCCGATCAACAAATTGCGAGTGCTTTACGTCGTACCCAAAAAATTATTCATTTAGTCATTAATAAAACCGATGGCCGTGATCCTGATATCGCCGCTAGCGATTTTTATCGTTTAGGTTTTACCACCGTATTTTGTATTGCCGCATCACATGGTCGCGGTATCGACGAAATGATGGTTGAAGTTTTAAAACCGTATCCTGTATTAGATGAAACCGAAGAAGCTGAACTCGGCATCAAAGCCGCCATTATTGGCAGACCGAATGTTGGCAAATCAACATTGGTAAATCGTTTGCTGGGTGAAGAACGCGTGATTGCGTTTGATCAACCAGGCACCACACGCGACAGTATTCATGTGCCGTTTCAATATGGCGATCAACGTTTTACCTTAATTGATACTGCCGGTATTCGCAGACGCGCGCGCGTCAGTGAAGTTATTGAAAAATTCAGCGTGATTAAAGCGTTGCAAGCGATTGGCGACGCGCATGTCGTGTTGATGGTGATTGATGCTAGTGAAGGTATCACCGATCAAGATTTAACGTTGTTAGGCGAAGTTTTAAATCAAGGTCGTGCGATTATTTTGGTTATTAATAAATGGGATGGCTTAGATGCGGATCACAAAGAACGCGTTAAATCTGAATTAGCTCGTAAATTAAATTTTATTGATTACGCGGAATATCATTTTATTTCTGCTTTGCATGGTAGCGGCGTCGGTTTATTACCCGAAGCCATTATCAAAGCCTATAACTCGGCTATGCGGCAGATGCCAACGCCGCTGTTAACCGATTTATTGCAATCCGCCGTGTTCACGCATCAACCGCCATTAGTACGCGGTCGACGTGTGAAATTACGTTACGCGCATCAAGGGGGTAAAAACCCACCCGTAATTGTGATTCATGGCAGCCAAGCAGAACATTTACCGAATGCGTATATTCGTTATCTCGAACGTTTTTTCCGTACCCAATTAAAATTATTTGGTACACCGGTACAAATTCAATTAAAGACCGGCAAAAATCCCTATAAAGATAAAGCGAATGTTTTATCCGAACGCCAACAACTGCGTCGCAAGCGTTTAATTAGCCACATTAAAAAAAGCGATAAAAAGCGCCGCAATAAAGACTAAGTTGACGTGGCAATAAAGCGATTATTTTGTCCTGAGAGCGCACGTTGAGACCGATTTTTAGCTAAAATGCAGCGGCTGTGTATCTGTCGGTTTGAGTAGATTCTATGAGTACCATGAAGTCCGCATCCATGATTGAGCTACCCCTGCGTAAGAGCGTACGTGTCGGCCATGTGTTGATGGGCGGTGGTGCGCCCGTCGTGGTGCAATCGATGACCAATACCGACACCGCTGATGCCATTCGCACTGCGGCGCAAGTCGCCGAATTAGCGCAAGCCGGTTCGGAATTAGTCCGCATTACCGTCAATACCGAAGAAGCCGCTGCTGCCGTGCCTTTCATTCGTGATCAATTAGATCGCATGGGCGTTAACGTGCCTTTAGTCGGCGACTTTCATTTTAACGGTCACAAATTACTGACGCGTTTTCCTGCGTGTGCAGAAGCATTAGGCAAATATCGCATCAATCCCGGCAATGTTGGTCGCGGTGCAAAACGCGATACCCAATTTGGGACCATGATTGACATAGCTTGTCGTTACGATAAACCCGTGCGCATCGGCGTCAACTGGGGCAGTTTGGATCAAGAATTATTAGCGCGCATGTTAGACGACAATGCTAAACAAGCTAAACCTTTGGAATTAGATGTCATCATGCGTGAAGCGGTGATTACCTCAGCGATTGAGTCCGCTAAACGCGCAGAAGAATTAGGTCTAGGCGCTGATCGTATTATTTTGTCCTGCAAAACCAGCAAAGTGCAGGATTTGATTGCGATTTACCGCGCGCTTGCGCGTCGTTGTGATTACGCACTGCACTTAGGTTTAACTGAAGCAGGCATGGGTTCTAAAGGTATTGTTTCATCTACCGCCGCTTTATCTATTTTATTGCAAGAAGGTATAGGCGATACCATTCGCATTTCATTAACACCTGAACCCGGTGGTGCGCGCACGCAAGAAGTGATTGTTGGACAAGAAATTTTACAATCATTAAATTTACGTTCGTTTACGCCGGCGGTTGTGTCATGCCCAGGTTGTGGTCGCACCAGCAGCACCTATTTCCAAGAACTCGCTGATAAAATTCAACGTTATTTACGCGCGCAAATGCCCATTTGGCGCGGTCAATATCCCGGCGTTGAAACCATGACGGTGGCGGTAATGGGTTGCGTCGTTAACGGCCCCGGCGAAAGTAAACATGCAAACATTGGTATTAGTTTACCCGGTACGGGTGAATTGCCGGTTGCGCCGGTTTATATCGATGGCGAAAAAGACGTAACACTAAAAGGCGATCGTATCGCTGAAGATTTTCAAGTGTTAGTTGAAAACTATGTAGCACGTCGTTACGGTAGTTAATCGCTGTACATGACTGTTCAAACAGTGGCACCACTAGCAGAAACACCGTTAGCATTACAAAATCGCTTATTAGCGGGTGTGTCGCGCACCTTCGCTTTAACTATTCCGCAATTACCCGCTGCCTTACGTGATGTTGTCGGCAATGCTTATTTATTGTGCCGCATCGCCGACACTATCGAAGATGATCCACAATTAAGCGCCAGCGCCAAAGAACAATACGCGTATCAATTTGTGCAAGTCCTTGCAGGCACACAAGATGCGCAAACATTTGCGAATGCAGTAGCGCCGCAAATTTCTGCGGACATGTTGCCGTTAGAACGAGAGTTAATCTTACACACGCCCGTCATCGTCGGCATTACGCAAACGTTTAGTTCGGTACAACAAGCATCACTGCAACGTTGTATTCGTATTATGGTCGATGGCATGGTGCGTTTTCAGTTGCAACCACGGCAACATGGTTTACGCGATGAAGCCGAGATGGCGGAATACTGTTATCACGTCGCCGGTGTTGTCGGTGAAATGCTCACTGAATTGTATTGCGACTATTCACCCGAGATGAACGAACAACGCGCCGCATTAATGCGCTTAGCAGTTGGCTTTGGTCAAGGTTTGCAAATGACCAATATCATGAAAGACATTCACACCGATCACGCGCGCGGCGCTTGTTGGTTACCCCAAGCATTATTTACTAAGCACGGTTTTTCCTTAGAAGACTTGCAGCCCGGTTGCCAAGACCCCGGTTTCTTAAAAGGCATGCACGAATTATTAGGCATCAGTTACGGCCAGCTTTGTAAGGCCATGGCCTATACCTTATTAATACCCGCGCACGAACGCGGTTTAAGAAGATTCTGTTTTTGGGCCTTGGCGATGGCGGTATCAACCTTGCGCAAAATCCAAGCGAAACCGAATTATCGCGATGGCCGCGAAGTGAAAATTACGCGCTTACAAGTCAAATTCATCATTGCCAGCACCGAGTTGGCCGTGGGCGGCGAACGACGTCTGAAATGGTTATTTCGGACACTGGCGCGAGGTTTGCCCGCGCCGAATGACGTTAATTAGCCATTAAGGCAAGATAACCGGCGCAGCCGCTACCCAGTTTTTGGCACGATGTTCCGCAATCACACTGGTCCAAATCCCGCCGCGTACGTTGAAATTACCGGTTAGGCGCATGAAACGGGGTTCACAAGCCCTGACCAGATCATCCAAGATTTCATTGGTGATGGCTTCGTGAAAAGCACCTTGGTCACGGAAGGCCCACATATAAAGCTTCAGGGCTTTTAACTCTACGCAGCGCTGCGCGGGAATGTATTCCAATAACAAGGTTGCGAAGTCTGGCTGTCCCGTTTTCGGACAGATACAGGTAAACTCCGGAATCTCGATTCGGATGGTATAATCTCGACCCTGTTGGGGGTTCTCGAAGGTTTCCAGGTCTTTGCTCGGCTTTGTCGACATGACCACTCCTGTTGATTTGATGGTCGTTAAGACGTTATCGAATTAACGGGCGGTATTTTATAGCAACTCATCGCACTTGTGACTTTACTTAGGATTTAAGAATACATGCGGCTGTCAAAAATCAAGCTAGCCGGGTTCAAATCATTTGTTGAACCTACCACTATCCAATTTCCATCCAACTTGACGAGCATTATCGGCCCTAATGGCTGCGGCAAATCAAACGTGATTGATGCTGTGCGTTGGGTCATGGGCGAATCATCCGCAAAACAATTGCGCGGCGATTCAATGGACGACGTTATTTTTAACGGTTCAACTTCGCGCCCACCGGTGAGCCGCGCATCGGTTGATTTAGTGTTCGATAATTCCGATCACACACTCGGCGGACAATACGCGCAATATTCTGAAATTGCGATTCGTCGCGAAGTCACGCGTGATGGCCAATCTAACTATTATTTAAACGGCACCAAATGTCGCCGCCGTGACATTGCCGATATTTTTCTGGGTACGGGTTTAGGTCCGCGCAGTTACGCGATCATCGAACAAGGCATGATCTCGCGCATCATCGACGCGAAGCCAGAAGAGCTGCGCGTTTATTTAGAAGAAGCTGCAGGCATTACTAAATATAAAGAACGTCGTAAAGAAACGGAAACACGGATTCGTCATACGCGTGAAAACCTAGAACGTTTAAATGATTTGCGCGAAGAAATCGCCAAGCAGTTAACGCATTTAGACCGTCAAGCGCGTGCGGCTGAAAAATTCAAAGAATTAAAAACCGAAGAACGCCGTATGAAGGCGGAACTGTTAGCTCTGCGCTGGAAAGTCTTAGACGAAAAAGTTCAACAAGACGATCAAGCGATTGGCGAACAACAAATTAAAGTAGAAGCGGTGATTGCGGAACAACGCCACGTTGAAGCCAATATTGAAAAACAACGCGAAGAACAAACAGTTGCTAATGACACGTTAAGCAAAGTACAAAGTGAATATTATCGTTTAGGCGCAGAAATTTCGCGTATTGAACAAAGCATTCAGCATTACAAAGAAACGCGTCAACGCCAGCAACAAGACTTGCAGCAAATTGAAACCGCATGGCGTGATGCGCAACAACATATTGAAGATGACAAACAACGTCTCGAAGAATTAAGTCGTGACTTGGCGCATAAAACACCCGCGCTTACAGCTTTAAAAGATACGCAACAACATTCTGAAACGAGTTTGCACAATGCTGAAAAAGCGATGCAAGATTGGCAATCTGAATGGGAGCGTTTTAATCAAGACGCCGCACGTATTCAACAAGCCAGCAAAGTAGAAGCCACACGTTTAGAGCAATACAAAGCGCAATTGCAACGTTTAGAACAACGCAAGCAGCGTATGTTAGAAGAAGCACAAACGCTGAATGTTGAACCGTTGATTGAGCAACAAGAAATTTTGCTGCAACAAGAATCGCGGATTCATGCCGAGCTAGAAGGTTTGGAGCAGGGCATTGAAACCAACAATAAAAGCATTTTGTTGACGCGTGAAAAAATTGATCAGATTAATAAAAATTTAAATGAAAAACGTTCGGAATCACAAAGTGTACGCGGCAAACTCGCATCATTAGAAGCGTTACAACAAGCCGCTTTAGGCAAACAAAACACCAGCTTGAATCAATGGCTAGAACGTCGTGGTTTATTAAAACAGCCGCGTGTTGCTGAACAATTAGATGTAGAAAAAGGCTGGGAGCGTGCTGTTGAAACAGTCTTAGGCAGCCATCTTGAAGCAGTCTGCGTTGACGGTTTTGATGACATCTCCGGCACCTTGGCGGAATTAGAAAAAGGCGCATTAATTTTATTAGATCGCAAAGGCGCAGCCCGTCCCGCTAAAAGCGGCACCTTGGGCGCGAAAGTACGTGCACCGTTTGATTTGTCAGAACCCTTAAACCGCGTGTACGCAGTAGAAACCTTGCAAGATGCGTTGCAAATGCGCGCACAACTCGCCGAACACGAATCCGTCATTACGCGCGAAGGTTTGTGGTTAGGTCGGAATTGGTTGCGTGTTAAAAACGAAGACGACAAACAAGGCAGCGTCTTAACTCGCGAGCAATTAATTAAATCGAATAAACAAAAACTTGATGCTTTTGATGAAGAAATTCAAAACCAAGAAAAAGCCTGGGACGATGCAAAAAATCAATTGCGCAGCAACGAAGAAGAACGCGACACGCTGCAAAAATATTTAAAATCAATTAATTTTCAGCAAACGGATGTCAAGACCAAGCTTAACAGCGCCAAGCTGCAATTAGAGCAGCAGCAAAATCGCCGCGGTGTGTTAGAAAAAGACATGGCTGAAATTGCGCAGCAAGTGCAACAAGATCAAGAGCAGCAAGCGAGTGCGCAAGCGCGTTTGCAAGAGGCCGAGCAACAACAGGCTGGTGTTGAGCAGCGTCAACGTGACTTACAACAAAAACGCGAACAGCTCACACAGTCTTTAAGTGAAGTGCGCAAAGCCGCCCAAGCTGATCGTGATTTGTTACGCGAATTAATGGTAAGCATTGAATCCATGCGTTCAACGCATGATTCAACCGACAAAAACTTGAGCCGTATGCAGCAGCAGGTTTCACATCTGCAAGCGCGTCGTGATGAATTAACCGCGGCGTTATCGCGCGGCGATGAACCGATTCATGTCATGGAAGCGGAGCTCAAAGAATTTCTTGATCAACGTGTCGATATTGAACGAGCGTTAAGTGATGCGCGTGCAGCGGTCGAAACATTAGAAAATGAAGTGCGTCGTTTGGAATCAAGTCGCGCAGGTTTAGAGCAACGCGTGCAAGAACTGCGCAGTGAATTAGAAATGGGGCGTTTAGGTGCGCAGGAAAATCGCGTGCGTTGCCAAACGTATAAAGAACAACTCAGTGAAACGGGTTTTGAAACAAAATTGCTGTTCGATGAAATGCCCGAAAATGCGACCATTGATGAATGGGCAGATCAGCTCGGCAAAATGGAGCAGCGCATTCAACGCATGGGCGCGATTAACTTAGCCGCGATTGATGAGCACAAAGAACAATCGGAACGTAAAAATTATCTAGATGCGCAAAACGCAGACTTAGTCGACGCATTAGAAACCTTAGAAGGCGCGATTGCAAAAATTGATAAAGAAACACGCGCGCGTTTCAAAGAAGTGTTTGAAAAAGTAAACACCCAAATTGGCCGCATGTTCCCGCGTTTAGTTGGTGGCGGTAAAGCCTATCTTGAAATGACGGGCGATGATTTGCTGAGCACTGGCGTGTCGATCATGGCGCAACCACCGGGCAAACGCATTTCAAATATTCATTTGTTATCCGGCGGTGAAAAAGCAATGACCGCGGTAGCGATGGTGTTTGCAATTTTCCAATTAAATCCCGCACCGTTTTGTATGCTCGACGAAGTTGACGCGCCATTAGACGAAGCGAACGTGGGCCGCTTCTCAGACATGGTGCGCGAGATGTCGGACAAGGTTCAGTTTATTGTTATCACTCACAACAAGACCACCATGGAAATGGCGGAGCAGTTGATGGGCGTGACGATGCGTGAAGCAGGGGTGTCGCGCATTGTAGCGGTTGACGTTGAAGAAGCCGTGAAAATGACGGCTACTTCTTGATGTAGTGATATGGATAATCTGCGTTGGATATTATTAGGCTTAGGCATTGCAGTCATCGCGATTGTTTATGCTATTAGCTATCACCGCAGTGAAAAACGTTCACGCTTAGCACCGCGTTTAAGTGATCAGTTAAATGACTTTGATGAAGATTTAATCGGTTGGAAAAAATCAAACTCATCTTATAACAACAAAAATGAGTTTGACGACGCAGATGACCTAGGCGATCCATCTGATTCAGATGAGTTCGATGATATTCCACCGGCGTCGGCAGTATTAAAACCACAACGCACTGTTTATGATACCGATGAATTTGATGATGCCTTGTTAGATTTATCAGAATTGATTCGTGAAATCGCCGAAGACACGCGCACTGAAACTGTAAGTGAAGTTACTAATCCTATTGTTATTCCTGCTGCAGCTGAAAATATTCCTGCGGCATCATCACTGCCACCCATTAAAACCGAACCGACGTTTAACCAACGTCCTGTTGCGCCAACCATTAATCCACGACCTAATCCGAATTTAAATACCGGTGTTAATGCCAGTGGTTTAAGCGCAGCTATAAAGTCACCTAATAATCCTGCGGCTATGAATCCTGCACAAGTCGCTAAACCTGCACCACGCCCAGAACCGAACACAGAACCGAATTTATCGAATAATGCGAATGTGGCAAATAAGCCGACTACACCTACTTCTAAGCAAATGCCATTGCCCACAATAGCACCACCGGTAAATGCTAAAACCAATACAGGCAAAGCGCCGGTCACGACTAAAGCGCGTAACACCAGTGAAGTGTATAACTTAATTGTTGATGCTGATTTAGTAGTGATTCATTTTGTCTCACGCGAACGTGATGGCATGGGTGCAGTTTCATTGCATAACGCGATGAATGCAGCAGGTTTTGAATATGGCGCATTGAATATTTTTCACTACCGTGAAAATCCGCGCATGGCCATGAACGCAGTTAATATGTTTAAGCCCGGTTATTTTCCAACTGCCGATGACATCCACTTTAGAACCCGCGGCTTTAGTCTGGCGCTGCAACTGAGTCGATGTGATCGTCCACTCAAAGCCTTTGAAGAAATGCTGCATACCGCCAAACGTTTATCCGATGCATTAAATACACGCTTGTGTGATGCACAACACAGCTCACTGACGCGTCAAACCGTGGCGTATCTCTACGAAGAAATTAAACGCTACGACTCACGCCGCGCATGAGCAAGCTCACTCCGGCAATTCAACATCTGGCTGAATTATTACGCACAGAGTTACACGAATATAACTATCAATATTACGTACTCGATAAACCCACAGTGCCAGATGCTGAGTACGATCGCGTATTTCAAGAGCTCCAAAAACTCGAAACCGAATATCCTGATTTGCTCACGCCCGATTCTCCCACTCAACGCGTAGGTGCAGCACCGATCAGTGCGTTCGGTGAAGTCGTGCATGCAGTACCCATGTTGTCATTAGGCAATGCATTTGCTGAAGAAGATTTATTCGCCTTCGACAAACGCGTGCGCGAACGTTTGAAATTAAGCGAAAGTGATTTAATCGAATATTCTGTTGAACCCAAACTCGACGGCCTTGCAGTTAATCTGCGTTATGAAAATGGCAAACTCGTGCGCGCCGCCACACGCGGTGATGGCGCGACCGGTGAAGACATCACCCAAAACATTCGCACCTTAGCAACCGTGCCGATGGTTTTACGTGGCCATGAATTTCCAAAAATATTAGAAGTGCGCGGCGAAGTATTTATCAGCAAAGCCGGCTTTGAAAAACTAAATGCGCGTGGCCGCGATAAAGACGAAAAAACATTTGCGAATCCCCGCAATGCAGCAGCAGGAAGTTTGCGCCAACTAGATCCACGCATTACCGCGACACGCCCATTAGAAATGTATTGTTATGGTTTCGGTGAAGTCGACGGCGCAATGCCCGAACGTCATAGCGATATGTTGCTGGCGTTACGCCAATGGGGTTTTCGCATTAATCCAGAAACATCGATTGCGAACAACGCCGAAGGTTGTTGGGCGTATTACCAATACATCGGTCAGCAGCGCGACAAGCTCGCTTACGACATTGATGGCGTGGTGTATAAAGTCGATAAATTCGAATGGCAACAACAATTAGGTTTTGTCTCACGCGCACCGCGTTGGGCGATTGCACATAAATATCCCGCGCAAGAACAACTTACCATATTAAATGACGTGGAGTTTCAAGTCGGCCGCACCGGCGCACTAACGCCGGTAGCGCGTTTAGAACCCGTGAATGTTGCGGGTGTCGTCGTATCAAACGCGACACTACACAACATGGATGAAGTAGAGCGCAAAGACATACGCATCGGCGACACCGTTATCGTGCGCCGCGCAGGTGACGTAATTCCAGAAGTGGCTAGCGTGGTGTTAGAACGCAGACCAACGACCGCAAAAAAAATCAAACTACCAAAAGTGTGTCCCGTCTGTGGTTCAGAAGTGTTGCGAGTAGAAGACGAAGCCGTTGCTCGTTGTACCGGCGGTTTGTTCTGCGCCGCGCAACGCAAAGAAGCGATTAAACATTTTGCATCACGCAAAGCCTTAGACGTTGAAGGCCTCGGCGATAAATTAGTCGAGCAATTGATTGATGCAAAATTAATTGAACACTTACCAGATGTGTTTCGTTTAAATTTACAACAACTCGCCAATCTTGAACGCATGGGCGAAAAATCCGCCGCGAATTTATTAGCGGCATTAGACAAAAGCAAACAGACCACTTTGCCACGCTTCATTTACGCGCTAGGTATCCGCGAAGTGGGTGAAGCCACTGCAAAAAACCTCGCGCAACACTACGGCGATATCGAAACACTGATGAACGCTAGCGTTGAACAATTACAAACCGTCAACGACGTAGGCCCTATCGTCGCGCAACACCTCGCACATTTTTTTCAGCAAGCACATAACCGCGATGTCATAAAACAATTACAAAACGTGGGCATACACTGGCCAGCGCTTCAACGCACCGGCACAGACGCACCGTTAGCAGGTAAAACCTACGTCATCACCGGCACGCTGAGCAGTATGAGCCGCGATGAAGCTAAAGCCAAACTCGAAGCACTCGGCGCAAAAGTTGCCGGCAGCGTTTCCAAAAACACAACGGCATTAATCGCCGGCGAAGCCGCTGGCTCGAAATTAGAAAAGGCTGAAAGTTTAGGTGTGCCGATAGTCGATGAAGCAGGGTTGTTAAGTTTATTAGTAGATAATTAATAAGTCATATTAGAAGCGTTTTTATTTATAATTATTAAACGCTGAAACTGAAAACATTTGATTGAAATTTTATTTTTTTAAAACGTAATTAAAAGCTAGAGGATTTTTATGCCTTCGTTTGATGTCGTATCTGAGATTGATAAAGACGAGTTAAAAAATGCGGTTGATAATGCTATTCGTGATGTGACGTCGCGTTTTGATTTTCGTGGGGTAGAGGCGACGATTGAGCAGAAAGACTTAGTCGTGACGTTAAAAACTGAATCGGAGTTTCAGGTCAGGCAATTAGAAGAAATTTTTCGTAATGCTTGTATCAAACGTGGCATTAGTGCTGCGAATGCAGATATCAGCGACAAGCCTATTCACAGTGGTAAAACTTATTCTTTGGTGATGACGTTTAAGCAGGGTATCGAGCAGCCAAAAGCTAAAGAGATGATTAAGTTTATTAAAGATGGAAAATTCAAAGTCCAAGTGGCGATTCAAGGCGATAAGTTGCGCGTGACGGGCAAAAAACGCGACGATCTACAGGAAGTGATGGCGGGTTTGCGTAAGGAAGATTTTGGTTTGGCTTTACAATTTGAAAATTTCCGCGATTAAGTCCTGCTTTAATGACGTGATTGATTTCGGCTATTTATAATCTTATTAATAATTTCTTATGACTAAGGATAAAGCTATGACTACCCCTGATTCTGATGTAAGCGCCTTAAAAGTAGTAACGGATTACGCGCGTACCTGGACAATTTTGCAAGGTTATGATGAGCAATCTTTGAAAGCCGTTATAGATAAACAGGAGGCAATGCATTCGCTGGAGTTTGAATCAGTATTGACGGCGATTGGCGAATTAAAAAAAGAACTCATGCGGAAAGGTGAAGCGTCCGATTTGTTCGGACAGTTACGCGATGAAGGTTTAAGTACGGCGATTGCTTCTATTGAACAAACATTTGGTGGCGAACCGTTGTATGCCAATGTGGCGAGTCGTGCAGCGAATTTATTGTATTTTGTTATCAAAAACCATCCTTTGTCGGATGGCAATAAACGTTCGGGAGCTTTTTTGTTTGTGTGGTACTTGCGATTGAATCAAGCTTTGCTAGCGCGTCCTGTAGAAACGTTGATTAACGATAACACCTTGGTTGCATTGGCGTTGTTAGTGGCAGGTAGTGATCCTGCACAAAAAGATCTTATTGTGCGTTTAATTGAGCAGTTTATTGTTTTAAAGAAATAAATGTTAAGAAGGCGCTAAGGGTTTTGTATTTTGCGCAATGTGTACCGTAGCAGACCAGTTTTTTGTTTTTTTGTTAAATCAGGATTTAATTTAATTTCATTTTTAAATAATGATATTGAGCTTATTTGTCGTGTAAATGCTAAGACATGATTTTGCAGGGTATGTAAGCGGAACTGAAAAATAGCGGCGAAGCCGCTGCTATTGGCTTTAGTAAAAGCCGCTTCTTTACTATCTGCATTGTTAATAACTAACATGCCTTTTTTGTTGAGCAGTCGTTTTAGTTGTTTTAACCAGGTTTTGTTGTTGTGCATTAGTCGAGTTGGCTGGCCTTCGTGTTCGGTGAAAATGTCTTCGATGATCAAATCAAACTTTTCGCCTTTATAATGTTTGACCCATTCAATCGCATCAGCATGATGCAGTGTTAGGTTCTTGTAGCGCAGATTAAAAAAACGTTTGGCGGCGTTTAAATGGATTGCATCAATCTCAACGCCGACAATTTCTTTAGGTGTGCGGTAATGATTGAGCAAGTGAATGACCGCGCCGCCGCCGACACCAAGTAATAAAACGCGTTGTAATTGATGAGTAGGATAGAGCAGTGCAGGAAGAAATAATAAATCCCAAATACTGCTGGTGATGATATTGTCTGGATGGTAAGCCGTGTGTAATACGCCGTTGCGGTACAAGCGTCTAGATTTTCCAGCGGCACGCACTTCGTAGTGATTGTGTTGTTGCGTTTTTGTCCAGACAATTGCCACTGCTGTTACCTGTTTTTATTAATACACTAAATAAATATTACGTCATATTACATAGCCGGAGATTACATGATTATTGATCACATTGGTTTATTTGTTAAAGACTATGCGGCTAGCAAAGCATTTTATCAAGCTGCTTTTGCACCATTGAATATTGTGTTGTCTAAAGAATATGAAAACTACGGTGGTTTCGGTTACGGACAAAAACCAGAGTTCTGGATTGGTAGTGGCGGCACAGTGCATTTGCCGATGCATGTTGCGTTTATTGCGGAGTCACGCGCAGCAGTAGATGCATTTTATGTAGCGGCGATTAAAGCGGGCGGTACGGATAATGGTAAGCCTGGCATACGTGAGCATTATCATGCTGATTATTATGGTGCTTTTGTGATTGACCCCGATGGTCATAACATCGAGGCCGTGTGTCATAAGCCAGAATAGCTTATTTTGTTGGCGGTATTACCAGCTAGGTGTGTTGCCGTTTACGTCTACTAATGTAGAAGGTTTTTCGCAAAAGATAATATCTTCTGGCCAGATATTAAATGAACCGTCGCTATCAATAAATTGATCTAATGTATAAGTTTGGACAGTAAAAAGTTGGCCAAGAAATTCTTCTGTCGGATAACATTCATCTGGTTTTGATTATAAGTATTTTTTGAATGCGCTACTCAATACACCGCTTGTCATTGATCTTTTTTGCAAAGCTTTTCTTATGTCAACCATGCGCTATTTTTATGGCAATATGTTGACAAGCGGGCTTAAAAATGGGCAAAAATTTTGTTAAAAATAGATGTATTTTGATGCCACGCATTATTCAATTAGCGCGAATTTTAGCTCTTGCGTATAATGCCTGCTCTTAATTGTCGTTTTATTACGCTTTGGAATTTCGCATGAATCTCGCTCGCATTGTCACTCGTCTCGCTGTTGAAGTTAACGCCAAAATTGTTCAAATTAATGCTGCTGTTGCACTGCTTGATGAAGGCGCGACGGTACCCTTTATTGCGCGCTATCGCAAAGAAGCGACGGGTGGCTTAGATGACACTCAATTGCGTTTATTAGAGGAACGCTTGCGCTATCACCGCGAATTAGAAGAGCGCCGTGCAACTGTGTTGAAAGCGATTGAAGAAGACGGCAAGTTGACGGATGAGTTACGCGCATTGATTGATGCTGCTGAAAGTAAAGTTCGTTTAGAAGATTTGTATCGTCCGTATATGAAAAAACGGCGTACTAAAGCACAGATCGCTAAAGAAGCTGGTTTAGAGCCATTGGCCTTAGCTTTGGTAAATGATCCTACATTAAATCCAGAGTTAGAAGCCGCAAGTTATGTTGCAGAAGACAAAGGTATTGCTGACATTGCCGCTGCTTTAGAAGGCGCGCGTCAAATATTGATGGAACAATTTGCTGAAGACCCAGAACTGAATCGCAAGTTACGTGAATACAGTTGGGAAAATGGTCAATTACAATCCAAAGTGCGAGATGGAAAAACCGAAGAAGGCGCAAAATTCTCAGATTATTTTGATGCGATTGAAGCGGTGAAAAAAACGCCATCACATCGTGCCTTAGCGATGTTGCGTGGCCAAACCGAAGAAATTTTATCACTGACCTTATTTATTGATCCCTTGGATGAAAATGGTAAGCCATTAAATCCGCGTTCGATCGGTGAAGTGATGATTGCGCAGCATTTTAATATTGTGGATAAAGGCCGCGCGGGTGATGCGTGGTTAATCGATACGGTACGTTGGACGTGGAAAGTAAAAGTGGAATGGCACATTGATTCTGAAATTAAAAAACAAATGCGCGAATTAGCGGAAGAAGAAGCCATTAAAGTTTTTGCGCGCAATTTGCGTGATCTATTATTAACCGCGCCTGCTGGCCCGCGTGTAACCATGGGCTTAGATCCCGGCATTCGTACCGGTGTCAAAATTGCAGTGGTTGATAACACGGGCAAAGTAGTTGATACCAGCACGGTTTATCCTTTGCAACCGCGTAATGATTGGCAAGGTTCGTTGTTAACGATTGCCGCTTTGTGCCAAAAACATAATGTTGATTTGATTGCGATTGGTAATGGCACGGGTTCGCGCGAGACGGATAAATTAGCCGGTGAAATTGTTGCGCTTAGTAAGGGCAAGATTCAAAAAATCATGGTGTCAGAAGCGGGTGCTTCAGTGTATTCCGCATCTGAATTAGCGTCACGTGAATTTCCAAATTTGGATGTATCGCTGCGCGGCGCGGTTTCGATTGCGCGTCGTTTGCAAGATCCTTTGGCGGAATTAGTGAAAATTGATCCTAAATCAATTGGTGTTGGTCAATATCAACATGATGTATCGCAAGTGCAATTAGCGCGTATGTTGAATGCCGTCGTAGAAGATTGCGTGAACGCGGTGGGCGTCGATGTGAATACGGCATCAGCACCTTTATTATCGCGGGTCTCAGGCTTGAGCAGCAGTTTGGCGGAGAACATTGTTAGTTTTCGTGATCAACATGGCTCTTTTAAAAATCGCCAACAATTACTTAAAGTTACGCGGTTGGGCGATAAAGCGTTTGAACAATGCGCGGGATTTTTAAAAGTGATGAATGGCGACAATCCTTTAGATGCATCTTCGGTGCATCCTGAAGCGTATCCAGTGATTGAACGCATCATTAGTAAAAATAGTCGTGACATGCGCCAGATCATTGGTGATGTGAGTTTCTTGCGTGGCTTAGCCGCAAATGATTATGTTGATGATAAATTTGGTGCGCCGACCGTGCGCGATATTTTGGCGGAATTAGAAAAACCGGGTCGTGATCCGCGTCCTGAGTTTAAAACCGCAGAATTTAAAGAAGGCATTGAAAGTTTAGCGGATTTAAAACCCGGTATGCGTTTGCAAGGTGTGGTGACCAATGTGGCCAACTTTGGTGCGTTTGTCGATATCGGTGTGCATCAAGATGGTTTAGTGCATGTCTCACAATTAGCGAATAAATTTGTTAAAGATCCGCATGAAGTCGTCAAGACGGGTGATGTTGTACAAGTGTATGTTGTTGAGATTGATCCGAAACGGAATCGTATTTCTTTAACCATGCGTTCTGATGAAGATGCGTTGAAGACAGGTGAGCATAGCGACAAAAATGCGGGAAAATCAGTTAATGCAAAAACGGCTAATCAGGTTAAAAATAATCAGCCCGATATTAAAAACAATCCTTTTGCAAATGCCTTAGCCGGTTGGAAAAAATAGCAGACAATTATTTTATGGCGACTTTTATTTATTAATCGCTTTAAAGTCAGCTTCGTTGAAACCGACAAAGGTAGTTTTGTCGGTTTCAACTACCGGACGTTTGATTAATGCCGGTTGTATCAGCATTAGTTTTTTTACTTTGTCTTCGTTGAGCGCTAACTTTTCTTTATCCGGTAACTGACGATAAGTAGTGCCGCGTTTGTTCAGCAATATTTGCCAACCAATAATTTTCAGCCATTTTTCTAGCTGCGCTTCACTTAAGCCGTCTTTTTTGAAATCATGAAACTGATATTCCACTCCATTGGTTTCTAACCAAGCGCGGGCTTTTTTAACTGTATCGCAATTCGGAATGCCGTAAATTTTTAACATGTGTTCCACTTAAATAATTAATAACTTAATCTGGGCGTAACAAGTCGTTCAAGCTAACTTTGCTGCGGGTTTTTTCATCGACTTTTTTTACAATAATCGCGGCGTATAAACTGTATTTGCCGTCTTCAGAAGGAAGGTTGCCCGGCACAACAACTGAGCCTGCGGGTACACGACCATAATGAATTTCACCGGTTTCACGATCATAAATACGCGTGCTTTGTCCTAGAAAAACGCCCATGGAAATTACCGCGCCTTTTTCGACAATAACACCTTCTACTACTTCAGAGCGTGCGCCGACAAACACATTATCTTCAATGATGGTGGGTGATGCTTGCAACGGTTCAAGCACGCCGCCGATACCTGCGCCGCCAGAGATGTGTACGTTCTTACCAATTTGCGCGCATGAACCTACGGTTGCCCACGTATCAACCATCGTGCCGCTATCAACGTATGCACCGATGTTTACGTAAGAAGGCATTAAGATAACACCGGAAGCGATGTAACTGCCGCGACGTGCAACCGCCGGCGGGACGACACGAACGCCAGAGTCTTGTAATTGTTGGTCGGTGTATTGACCAAATTTAGAATCTACTTTGTCGTAAAAACGCGTGAAGCCACCGGCTTCCATAGGTGCGTTGTCACGAATACGAAAAGATAACAGCACCGCTTTTTTTAACCACTGATTAACCTGCCAACCGCCTTCGGCTTTTGGTTCAGCGACGCGGACTTTGCCTTGATCTAATAAAGTGATGGCTTCTTCAATTGCATTTTTAATGGTGGCGTCGACGGTCTTTGGATTAATCGCGTTGCGATTTTCAAATGCGTCTTCAATAATTTTTTGTAAATCAGCCATGTGCAAGATTGCCTTTATTTAAAGTTGATGAAGAAATTCGCGCATACGCTGAGCCGCGTCTATGCATTCGGGTAATTCGGCCACTAGCGCCATACGAATCCGTTGATTACCTGGATTGCGACCATTGATATTGCGTGATAAAAAACTTCCCGGTAAAACGCTGACGTTTTGTTGCGCAAATAAATCATGGGTAAATATCGTATCGTCAATCGGTGTTTTTAACCAAATATAAAAACTTGCATCAGGCCAGTGCACGTCAGTAACGGGGGAGAGTATATCAATTACCGCTTGAAATTTTTCACGATAATAAGCGCGATTTTGTTGTACGTGCGCTTCATCTTGCCATGCGGCGATGCTTACACGTTGAATAGTGCGCGACATTGCACCACCCAAATACGTGCGATAGAGAAAAAACTTTTCAATGAGAGCTGCGTCACCTGCAACAAAACCAGAACGCAAACCCGGGACATTGGAACGTTTAGATAAAGAATGAAATGCTAAACAATTTTTAAAATCGCTGCGGCCTAATGACTGGGCAGCTTCTAAAATGCCGATGGGTTTAGTGTCCGCAGAAAAATAAATGTCGGCATAACATTCGTCGGATGCGATGACAAAGTTGTATTTATCAGACAGCGCGATTAAATCTTTGAAGTGCGTTAAGGGTAAGGTGCGACCCGTAGGATTTGAAGGTGAGCAAATAAAAATGAGCGCACAACGCTGCCAGACATCGGCGGGTATAGCGTTCCAGTCCGGCAGAAAATCATTGTCTTCATCGGTGGAATAAAATACGGGTTCTGCGCCCGCTAATAACGCGGCGCCTTCATAGATTTGATAAAACGGATTAGGCATTAAAATAGTGGGTTTGGTCGTGCGGGTGTTATCGACCACGGTTTGCACAATGGAGAACAAGGCTTCGCGTGTACCGTTGACTGGCAATATATGACGCTCTGCTTGTAATGTGCCTGTCGTCAAACCAAAGCGTTGATTCAACCACTGCACTATAGTTTCGCGTAAATCCAGTTCGCCGCGGGTTTTGGGGTAATACTGCAAATCATTTTGCGCGGCATGCAGCGCATCAAAAATGAGCTGAGGCGGTTTGTGTTGGGGTTCGCCGATGGAGAGATTAATCGCAGATTTTCCTGCAATGGGCGTAATACCTGCTTTGAGCGCGGCCAATTTTTCAAATGGATAGGATTGCAATTGTGCAAGGCCGAGATTCATCGCGTTTCCATGGGTTATTTCAGCGGGCTAATATAATGGCAGGGCGCATTATACCTAATACTGGCCGCAGAGGGGACGCGGATATGGGTCAGCCAGCGTGTGGAAATCGGGAAAAAGGGCCGTGTGATAATTAAAAACGTGAGCTTTTAAGCGTCAAATGTGCTTTAAAAAGCCAAAGGCAAATCTGCTGTTTTGCCAATAGGCGATTGATTGCCATCCCAGCGTTTAGATTTATTGCGTTCGTCTAACCACAGCAAGACTTCGTAATAACCGCGAATATTTTGCACATAAATAACCGGCTCGCGTCCGCGCGCATAACCATGTTTAGTTCGTTGATGCCATTTCTGTTGACTGAGAAGTGGCAAAGATTCTTTAACATCTATCCATTGATCAGGATTTTTTTTGAGCGTTTCGGTGAGAATGCGCGCATCTTCTAAATGACCATAACCCACGTTATATGCGGCAAGCGCTAACCACGTACGATCCGGTTCATTGATACGTGTTGGCATTTTATCTTTTAATGTTTTTAAATACTGCGCGCCGCCTAAAATGCTGGCTTCTGCGTCTAAACGATTAGCAATTCCTAAATGCCCGGCTGTCGCATGCGTTAACATCATAATGCCACGCACGCCGGTAGGGGAAATGGCTTCCGTACGCCAATGTGATTCTTGATAAGAAAGCGCCGCTAATAAACGCCAATCGAGTTCATGACGCGCAGCTCCGATTTTAAAATAAGATTGATATGTGGGTAAGCGTTCATTGATATGGTGTAGGAAAGTTGTGGTTTCGACAATATCAAAGTCACCGTTATGACCATAATGCCGTTCCATTAATTGCGTGAGCGTGCCATCAGTGGTGATTCTTGCAAAAAACTTTTGCGCCGCTTTTAATAAAGCAGGATCGACATTTTCACGAAATGCCCATGCTAATTGTTGAGGCGCGGATATATTGAAACCGACATTTAAATTCTGATAGAGACGTCTTTGAATATTAAACTCATTGGAGTCGGCGATGGTGTAATCGATTGCTCCTGTTGAAACGCGCACTAATAATTCATCAAGATCAATATCCTTGATCGCCGTCCATTTTAAAGCCGGATATTCTTTTTTTAATTCTATAAGACGTTCTTCAAAACTACTGCCGGCGATGACTTCGATTTTGCTATTGAGAATATCGTTAATCTCACGCGGTTTATTATCACCGTCAGTATTGTAAATAAGCTGTTGCGTAATTTCTTGATAAGCTGGCCCAAATTCAACTTTTTGCGCACGCGTTGCCGTGATCGTCATGCCGGCTGCGATTAAATTGCCACCGCCACCTCTGAGCGTGGGAATAAGATCCGAAAAACTATTAGGGACTACAACTTTCAAATCTACGTGCAAATCATTAGCAAATAATTTGGCTAAGTCATACTCAAAGCCAGTTTCGCCGTCAGTATTTTCGTAATAAGTGGTGGGAGTGTTGCGCGTTAAAATCACCAATGTACCGCGATCTTTGATTCGATTTAACTCAGAGCGATTAACTTTATAAACAAAATAACAAAATAAAATAAAAATAACGCAGCCAACTGCAATCCAAATGTTTTTGCTGATTTTATGCCGTCGCTTAGCCGGTGTAACAGGCCGAACTTTGTGTTTTCTAATTTTACGACGGGACATGTTGCGTTACGGCGTCTCTGCAATTAATGGGCATGTTGAATAAATTTTCTAGCCAATCATGTTTCATGCTGGTTTTGGAGAATAACGTTTTCTTCGAGTATAGACCATGTTTGTATTACAAGAAGGCTCAAATTTTCTGATTGACTCGCAGTATTATGTTTAGTAGTACCCAGCCCAAGGCTTGTAACGTCTTGTGACGGCTTGTGCTAAAGTTAAAATATCAAAATCGCAGATTGTTAATGGAGCGGCCTCGTGAGATTACATTTTTTGCCAGTATTGTTATTTATGCTAGCAACGCCTTTGTTAGCAGCAGAGCCGCGCGCGGAGTATGGTCGATCGGATTTGCCTATTTGGAGCCCGCTAACGGATTTTGAAGTGGCTACTTTAAAAAATCGCGCTGCTATTGAGGCGGGTGATCCCGATGCATTATTGGCTTTATATTTAATTGCTTCTGGTGATGTGCGGGATACTAAAAGTTTCGCAAAATACAAAAAACAAATAATAGACTTTGTAAAACTGCAGCGTCCTATTCTGGCCGCCATAAAAGATCCCGTTGAGAAAGGTTTGTTGTTGCATCGTGCTATGCACGAAACATTTTTTGGGATTCGCGGGCCACACGATGATATTTCGCATTATGAGGCTAATCAAAGTAAGTTTAGCGAAGTATTACTTAAACAGCGTTATAACTGTGCCAGTTCCACAATCCTGTATGTGGTGCTAGCACGATATTTTGATTTACCGGCTGCGGTAGTTAGTATGCCGTCACATGTGTTTGTGGAGTTAAGTTTCCCTAATAATAAAAAAGTGGAAGTTGAGACAACTTCAGTGAATGGCTATAACTGGGTACATGATAAAAAATTTTATGAACAGCAAGGATCTGGTTGGTTTGGTCGTTTAAATTTAAATCCAGCAACTTATGATGATTATTTGCAGCGACAAAAAATTTCACCGTACCAATTAGCGGCATTAAATATGAATTCGCAACACACTGCGAGCTCGCGCATGAGTGCAGTGGACCGGGGGCGTTTGTCGGAAATAGCCGCGTGGCTGATGCTAGCAGATTTTAAAATTCAGAATAATCGGCTAGCTTTTTATAATAATGAATTTAATGCTTTGCAAGCCACTAATGATTATGCCGTGTTAGCGAGAATGCATGCTGCGATTTGGCCTAATATTCCACTCGTAGAAAAGCAGTGGGCGAGCTCGCTAGATATTATGAATAAACTATCATGGTTAAAGTATCAGCGCATTGCTGTGTATGCAAATACGGGTCAGCATGATATTGCCTTGACTGAATTGATAAAACTTATAAAAAATATGCCATCTAAAATAGAAGGTTATGCGACCATTAAAGAAAATTTATACAATGTGTTTGCAAGCATGATGCAAAGCTGGATGCAGCAAGAGAGGTTTCAAGAAGCTGAAAATGCTTATCAGCAGCTGATGCCGGATTGCTTAAAAAATACAATGTGCAGCGCGCATTTGTCTTTGTTATATATGAATTGGTCGCAACAAGAAGGCCAGCAAAAAGCTTGGGCAGCTGCCATCGCTAAAATTGATAAGGCGATTGTGTATGATAAAAAACAAAAATTCAGTAGCACTTTGCTGGCAAATAAAGAAGCCAGTTATATTAATTGGGCGGGTGATTATTTGCGGACTAAAGATACTGCGAATGCTAAACGCATCTTACGGGATTGTATTGCGCAATCCCCAAATTTTAAAAAATGTGAGCAATACTTAAGCGAGTTATCGAAATGAGTGCCGATAAAATTAAGGTCTTATTTGTTTGTATGGGTAATATCTGTCGTTCACCAACGGCTGAAGGCGTGTTTCGTGCCGCTGTAGAACGCGCGAATTTGACGGCACATTTCCATATCGATTCTGCCGGCACTCATAGTTATCACCTTGGTCATGCGCCCGATAAACGTTCGCAAGCGGCTATTTTGCGTCGAGGTATTGATATTGGTGCGTTACGTTCACGCTTGATCACGCCAGATGATTTGCAGCATTTTGATTATGTGATTCTGATGGATGATGACAATATGAAAAATGTGAATGATCTAAGTCGTCGCGTAAAAACTCAACGAGCGACCAATAACGTCACGGTGGCCTTATTGTTGGATTATGCGGAGTTAGCAGTGCGTGAAGTGCCAGATCCGTATTATGGAAACGAGCAGGGCTTTGAAGAGGTTTTAGATTTGATTGAAGCAGCCGCGAATGGGCTGCTTCAATCCATTGTTAACAAACACAAATTTTAATCGTTGCTGCTATCAGTTGTATCGTTAGTTAATGTGTAAATCCCAGGTTTAATTTCCCGTAATTTACTTGAAGCAGCCGGTGCTACATTTGTCGCTGCGTTGGTCGCTGGTGCTGATGGTGCAGGCGACACAGTTGTGCTGTTGTTGCTAAAGTCTTGCGTGGAAACAACTGGCTTCGCTTCAGCTGCTTTAACTTCAACAGTTTTAACCTCAACGGCTTTAACTTCTGCTGGTTTAGTTTCTGTCGGTTTGGCCTCTGGGGCATACGACGTTTCGCGCACTGATTCCACAATAGGTGCTGAGACAATATTAGGTGCAATCGTTGCCACAGTACTTATTGAGACGGGATTAGGACTGCGTTCGCTGTCTGTTTTATTGTCAAACGAGATCACTGGCGATGATTCATTGAATTGAATCGATTTTGCAACGGGTGCGGGCCGCTCATAATTAGGTTCGCTAATATTGATGGTAATCGGTGTCATATCTTCGTTGACTGGATTGTTAGCGAAGTTTTCTGGATTGACACTGGTTTCCGCATTGCCGCTTACTGCATTGTTATTGCCACGATTACGACCACGACCGCCACGACGATTTTGTTTGCCGTTGCGACGTTTCTCATTACGTGGCTCGCCGTTGGCAGCAGCATCTACCTGAGTAGCAGCGGCTTCTGTAATAGGCGCTGGTGCGGAGGTGTTTTGTGCTTGTGCTTGCGCTTGTGCGGGTGCAGGATTGCGGTGTTGATGTTGTTGTTGTGGACGTTGCTGACGCGGTTCGTTATTGCGCGAGTCATTATTTTGCGCAGTATTATTTCGCGGCTCGTTCGTCGTACGTGACTCATTCTGTTGAGCGTTATTACTACGTTGTGGACGATTGTTATTATTGCGACGAGTATTATTGTTCGCATGACGATGATTGTTATGCGGTCTATTGTTGTCACGGTTTTGTTGAGTTGGGCGTTTTTTCTTTTTGCCGCCGAATAAAAACTTAAATAAACGGGTTAATAGACTCATCAAGCTTTTGGGAGCCGGTGCTTGTGGAATTAATTCTTTCACCGCCGGTTCTTCAGCTTTAGGTTTCGCGTGTTGTGAAACTAAAGGCGTTGTTTCTTTTTTGACGGTGGCATGTTCAAAACTGCTCTTACTTTCTGAAGCGGTGCTTTCCGATAGACGAATACGCTCGACCAAATAGTTAGGCGTTTCCATTGCGGGATTAGGCACGATCAGTACGTCAACTTTATTGCGTGATTCAATATCGACCACGATTTGGCGTTTTTCATTTACTAAGAAAGTGGCGACTTCAACTGGGCATTGTGCAACTACACGCGCCGTGTTGTCTTTCATCGCTTCTTCTTCGATCAAGCGTAACATCGCAAGTGCTAGTGATTCGGCACCTCGAATAGAGCCGTGACCATGACAACGCGGACAGGTCATTTGGCTAGATTCGCCTAATGAAGGACGCAAACGTTGACGCGACATTTCTAATAAACCAAAACGTGAAATGCGACCAATCTGTACGCGTGCACGATCAATCTTCAGCGCATTTTTTAAACGGTTTTCAACTTCACGTTGATTGCGATTAGAGGTCATATCGATAAAGTCGATAACCACTAAACCACCTAAGTCGCGTAAACGTAATTGACGCGCAACTTCGTCAGCAGCTTCAAGATTTGTGTTGAGCGCGGTTTCTTCAATATCTGCACCTTTGGTAGCGCGTGCGGAGTTGATGTCGATAGAGATCAAGGCTTCAGTGTGATCGATAACAATCGCGCCGCCAGAAGGCAAAGTAACTTCGCGTTCAAAAGCTGATTCAATTTGCGATTCAATTTGGAAACGATTAAACAAAGGTACTGGATCAATATAACGCTTGAGTTTGCGCAAATCACGCGGCATAACTTGTTTTAAAAAGTTTTGCGCTTGATGAAAAATCGCTTCTTCATCAATTAAAATTTCACCAATGTCGGAACGATAATGATCACGCAGTGCGCGAATAATGACATTGCTTTCTTGATAAATTAAAAAAGGCGCTGCACGTTCGGTGGCTGCAGTGGTGACGGCGGTCCACACATTGACGAGATAATCTAAATCCCATTGCAGTTCTTCAGCAGAACGACCGACGCCGGCTGTGCGTACGATGACGCCCATGCCTTCAGGAATGGTAATTTCAGTTAAGGCTTCGCGAATTTCAGAACGATCATCGCCTTCAATGCGGCGTGATACGCCACCTGCGCGGGGATCGGTAGGCATTAAAACTAAATAGCGACCTGCTAAACCCACTTTAGCGGTTAAAGCGGCGCCTTTATTGCCACGTTCTTCTTTGTCGACCTGGACAATAATTTCTTGGCCTTCTTTGATCGAGTCTTTAACGGACACACGCGTATTTTCGTCGCTGCCGTTTTGATCTAAATAATTAGCGCTGATTTCTTTGAAAGATAAAAAGCCATGGCGTTCAGAGCCATAATCGACAAACACCGCTTCGAGACTAGGCTCTATGCGAGTAATACGACCTTTGTAGATATTCGCTTTTTTCTGTTCGCGAGCAGGAACCTCAATATCAAGGTCGTAGAGTTTCTGGCCATCGACCAGAGCAACGCGCAGTTCTTCGGACTGGGTTGCGTTGATAAGCATACGTTTCATAAGTAATAAACCTGTTAATAGTTATAGCGTGCTCCAAAAGCAGGCTTAACACATCTGATGCAAGAAGACAGCGCAAACGAAGCCACCGACAGATTGTCGGTGGGCTTTGGCAAATAATCCGTAACGCGATAATTAGAAGCTGCGTCATGAAATAGGTCATTTCGTTACTCGGCTGTTGTTGTGCTACAGATGCGTTCAAGCGTGATGGAGCGGGTTGCACACACCGCTAGTATTTCGCTAGCGCATCCTTTCTGTGAAAGATCGAGCGGTTGAGCTCGTTCATTCAGAAAACAATTTGTGGCGGAAGGTTATGTTGATGGCTCTCATTCGAGCGACCAGCTAGAATCCGCCTCCCGACAGACCATTGGATGATATACCAAGTCTCCAATGCTCTTCAACTAATTGATTTTTTTAAATTTTCCGAGGCACAGCGTGACGCAGACGGCAAAAGTGAACTGGTTGACCGTAGATGAGTACGCCGTTGGTCAACGGATCGACAATTTTTTATTGAATCAGCTCAAGGGCGTACCGCGCAGCGCTATTTATCGTATTTTGCGGCGAGGCGAGGTGCGCGTAAATAAAGGCCGCATCAAACCTACATATCGTTTGCAAATCGGCGATCTGGTGCGCATTCCACCTTTGCATCTTGGTGATGACGCGCCTCCTGCGATTATTCCTGATGAGGTTTTGCAGCAACTGCGGCAATCCATTATGTATGAGGATGCCGCGATCTTAGTGTTGAATAAACCGGCGGGTTTGGCTGTACACGGTGGTTCGGGTTTGCGTTTTGGTTTGATTGAAGCGTTGCGCGAAATGGGTGAGCAATACGCGCATGCCGAATTAGTGCATCGTTTAGATCGAGAAACCAGTGGTTGTTTAGTGCTTGCTAAACAACGCGAAGCTTTATTGACCTTGCAAGCATCATGGCGTAGTCGCGAAGTGCAGAAATATTATTTAGCGTTATTGTGTGGACGTTTGCCTAAAGGTAAACATCGGGTTGATTATGCTTTGTTGCGCGGCCGCATGAACAGTGGCGAACGTGTGGTTGAAATTGATGAAGAAGGTAAAGCGGCTATTAGCCATTTTGATGTACAAGAATATTATGGCGAACATTCCTTAGTGAAAATTCAAATTGAAACAGGTCGTATGCATCAAATCCGCGTGCATGCTGCGGGTCTTGGGCATCCTGTCGCCGGTGATGAAAAATACGGTGATCGAGCTTTGAATAAAGCATTAAAACAGCAGGCAGGTTTAAAGCGTTTGTTTTTGCACGCCAGTCATTTGATGTTTGATTATGCCGATGAACAGCATGATTACACGGCGCCGTTAACGCTTGAATTAAATGCAGTGCTCGAGGCGTTGACATGAAACAAAATCCTTATCAATTACTGATTTTTGATTGGGACGGTACCTTGATGGATTCCGCCGCAAAAATTGTTGCGTGTTTACGCGCCGCTATCGCGCATGCGGGGTTGCCCGCGCGCACGGATGCTGCGTTACGGCATATTATTGGTTTAGGTATTTATCAAGCATTTGAATATTTATTTCCCGAAGGCGTGACCGCAGCACAACATGAAACCTTGGTGCAAGAATACAAACGTCAATTTTTAGAATTGAATGTGACGCCTGCGGCGATGTTTGCGAACGTCGAGCCTTTTTTACACGACTTGCGTGCACAAGGTTATTATTTGGCGATTGCGACCGGTAAAAGTCGTTTAGGTTTGAATCGTGTATTAGACGACGTTGCATTGGCGCCGTTGTTTCATGCGAGTCGTTGCGCTGACGAAACCCAATCTAAACCGCACCCGCAAATGTTACACGAGTTACTTGAAGCGTTTAATGTTCCCGCAAGTGCGGCTTTAATGATTGGCGATACCGAATTTGATATTGAAATGGCTAAGGCCGCCAATATGCACGCTGTGGCAGTCGCATGGGGCGCGCATGATCCTAGTCATTTAGAAAAATTTGCGCCTTTGACCATACTGGAAGACGTGACGCATCTGCTATCATGGCTGACGCAGCGTGAGCTGCAAGTGAGCAAAGCCTCTGCTTAGCAGATGCGCTAAAATTTAGAATAACGAGGAATTGAGCATGCAAGATACCGAAAATTCAGCATCATCTAATTCATCAGCAGATGTACAAAACACCGAACAAAATTGGGAGCGCCAATTATTAACGCGCCTCGCCATGGCTTCCTTGCATGAACAACGTCGTACGCGTCGTTGGCGAATTGTGTTTATTATATTATTTTTTGGCTACATCGGCGTGTTAATGGCCATGAGTGCGTTTTCTGGCAAAGGTACCGTTAGCACAGGTTCACATACGGCGGTTGTTGATTTGTTAGGTGTCATTGAAGCGGATGGCGATGCCAACGCACAAGATACGATAGATTCATTACGCGATGCGTTTGAAGACTCCGGTACTAAAGGCGTGATTTTACGTATCAATAGTCCAGGCGGCAGCCCAGTACAATCAGCTTATATCTATGATGAAATGGTGCGTTTGCGTGCGGAATATCCTGATGTGCCGTTATATGCAGTAATTGAAGATGTCGGTGCATCCGGTGGTTATTATGTTGCTGCCGGTGCGGAAAAAATTTATGCCGCGAAAGCCAGTATTGTAGGTTCTATTGGTGTGCGCATGGATGGTTTTGGTTTTGTAAAAACCATGGACAAATTAGGCATTGAACGTCGCTTGTTAACAGCGGGTAATAATAAAGGCATGTTAGATCCCTTTACGCCTGTGAATGTTGAGCAACAACAACATGTGCAAAATTTATTGGATCAAGTGCATAAACAATTTATTGATGCGGTTAAAGCGCAACGCGGTAATCGCTTAAAAGAAGATGAAACGTTATTTACTGGTTTGATCTGGACGGGTGAGCAAGGTATTAATTTAGGTTTGGTTGATGAATTAGCCAGTGTAGATTATGTTGCGCGCGAAGTTATTGGCGAAAAAGAATTGCAACATTACGGCCGCAAGAAAACCTTTATGGAAACGTTGCTAAGCGAAGTGCGCAATGGTGTTCAATTTGGCGTGCAAGCAATGTTAGAACCTCGTTTGCGTTAGTGATGTATGTATAACGGTGACACAGTAGATGTTTTACCGACTGCTTTATACCGTGCGAATCAAATCAGAGAATTTGATCGACGGGCGATTGAAGAGCTGCATATACCTGCTTATGAATTAATGAATCGTGCGGGCGCTGCGGCGCTCGCATTTGCACGAATTCGATTTCTTAATAATCAACTTAGCAATAAACGTATTACCGTCGTATGTGGCGCGGGTAATAATGGCGGCGATGGTTATGTTTTTGCACGTTTAGCGCAAGCCGCTGGTGCGCACGTTACCGTTGTTGCAATTACTTCGATAGAGCATTTACAAGCCGATGCAGCAACCGCGGCGCAAGCGTGGTTAAGTGCAGGTGTGGTCGTTAACACCTGGGAAAGTTTAGCCACGGCAGATTTAATTGTTGATGCATTATTAGGCATTGGTTTGCAGCGCGAAGTAGAAGGGCGCTTTGCAGAAGTCATTCATGCCATCAATAACGCACAAGCACCTATTCTCGCGTTGGATTTACCTTCTGGTTTACATGCGGATACTGGTCGCGTGTTAGGTGTTGCGGTGTGCGCCACTGCAACCATAACATTTGTGGGTTTAAAACAAGGTTTGTTTACCGCTGCAGCGACAGATCATGTTGGCGAATTAGTGTTTGATGATTTGATGCTGCCACTGTGCACAGAAACATCGGCAGCGGCGCAGCGTTTAACACTTAAACATTTACGCGCTTGTCAAAAACCGCGTGCGCGAAATGCGCATAAAAATAGTTATGGCCATGTATTAATTATTGGTGGCGATCAAGGCATGAGTGGTGCGGTATTGTTAGCTGCCGTTGCTGCACTGCGTTGTGGTGCGGGCTTAGTGACTATCGCTACGCGGATCGAACATGCCTCTGCATTAAATGTCGGACATCCCGAGTTAATGGTGCATGGCGTTGATACCGGCAGTGAATTACTGTCATTGATACAACGTGCAGATGTGATTGCGATTGGCCCTGGTTTAGGTCAATCAAAATGGGCGCGACGTTTGTTTAGCCAAGTGTTGTTGCAACATAAACCGCTGATTGTTGATGCTGATGCTTTGAATTTGTTAGCACAAGATCCGGTTAAACATCGCGATTGGATTTTGACACCGCATCCTGGTGAAGCGGCGCGTTTATTAAATGTCACCACGACCACTATTCAACATGATCGCTTTCATGCGGCTAAAGCATTAAGCGAACGTTTCGGCGCGCGCATAGTGTTAAAAGGCGCGGGCAGTTTAGTGTGTGAACCTGAGCATTTAGATATTAGTTTGTGCGATCGCGGTAATTCAGGCATGGCAACCGCTGGCATGGGTGATGTTTTAACGGGCGTGATTGCGGCTTTATTAGCACAAGGATTTTCTTTAACGGAAGCGGCGCGTATGGGTGTGTTGTTGCACGCTTGCGCGGGTGATCGCGCAGCGGGGCAAACGCCGCGTGGGTTAATCGCCAGCGATATGTGGAATCCGCTGCGTGATTTAGTTAACGGCATATAAAAAATGGCGTTGACGATCACACGTTATTTAATCGATGAAACGGCAACCGCGGCTTTAGCGGCCGAAGTTGCGCATGCTGCGCCGTTGCATGCGTGTATCCATCTGGAAGGTTCGTTAGGCGCCGGTAAAACCAGTTTTGCGCGCGGTTTTTTACGTGCGCGGGGTCATCAAGGTTTGGTGAAAAGTCCTACTTATACCTTGGTTGAGGTTTATGAGGATGTGCAGCCAGTGGTCTATCATTTTGATTTATATCGTTTAATGGATCCCAATGAACTCGAAGAAATGGGGATTCGTGATTATTTTGGAGACGCTATTTTGTTGGTCGAATGGCCCTCACGAGGACGAGGGGTATTACCGGAACCCGATTTGTTGATTACCTTGACGCTACCCGTTGGTAGGCAGGATGTCGACAATATAAGCAGCCGCGAAGCCCAATTACAGGCTTGTTCAACACAAGGGGAGGCGTGGTTAGCCGCTCTAAAATCCTAGGTTGTTACATTACAAAGTTCTTGTATCTTATTATTTTTATTGAAAAAATCCTTGCAATTGCCTATAGTTCTCAGACACTATTGCTGAACTGTTAGATGCACTTTTTGTTAGGAACCAGCGTGTTAATGAAATCACCGATGTCGCTGATCACCCGTTCTCTTCAAATTTTCGCTAGCCATGCGCTGGTGCTGCTATTGCTATCCAGTCCTGTTGTTAATGCCGCCACTCGTATTGCCACCATGGGCGAGCTGCGGGTTTCGGTGGTAGAAGAACGCACACGTATGGTTTTTGAACTGGACGGCGAGATCCGGCATTCCGTGTTTACCTTAAATAATCCCGATCGGGTCGTGATAGATCTTGATGCCGTTATTCTCAACAAATCCTTCCCTGAAATTGTGATGGGCGCGCCTATCGTGCGCAGTATTCGTAGCGCGGTGCGCAATGATCGCGTTAACCCAGTGGGCTTGCGCATTGTTTTAGATGTGAATCAGCACGTGCGCCCGCAAAGTTTTTTATTAAAACCTGAAAGCGGTCAAGGTTATCGTTTGGTTTTGGATTTGTTTACGACACCTGCGTTGCCGGCTTTAGCATCTGCTTCGGTAACTTCATCGGTATTGGCATCAACACCGATACAGCCTGCGACCGCAGTCATCCCTGCATTACCAGTGCCTTCGCCCACCGCAAGCACGACTACGGCGGCAGTAAAAAATTTATTTGATGAAAAAGGTTTACGCGATGTTGTGATTGCGATTGATGCAGGTCACGGCGGTAAAGATCCCGGCGCTAGCGGTCGTTATGGCACGCGTGAAAAAGATGTCGTGTTACAGATTGCGCGGGTACTTGCTGACAGCATTGAACGTGAAAAAGGCATGAAAGCGGTACTGATTCGTGATGGAGATTATTATTTACCATTACGTGATCGCATTAATAAAGCGCGTGCCCACAAAGCAGATTTGTTTGTATCAGTGCATGCGGATGCGATTAATCATCCTAATGCAACCGGCGCATCGGTTTACGCATTATCATTAAAAGGCGCAACGTCGGAAGCAGCTAAATGGTTAGCGGATCGCGAAAACGCATCAGATTTAATCGGCGGCGTGAGTTTGGGTGACAAAGATAAAATGGTGGCATCGGTGCTACTCGATTTGTCTCAAACCGCTACTATTCAATCCAGTTTAGATGTGGGTGGTGAAATTTTAAGTGAGCTTAAACGCTTTGCGCAATTGCATCGTAAAACTGTGCAACAAGCCGGTTTTGTCGTTTTAAAATCACCTGATATCCCATCAATTTTGATTGAGACTGCGTTTATCTCAAATCCCAAAGAAGAAAAACGTCTGGGTGATAAAGCGTATCAACAAAAAATGGCGACCGGCATTGTCGGTGGTTTAAAACGCTATTTTGCTCGTAAAGCGCCGCCCGGTACGTGGTTAGCTTATCAATATCGCGGCATCAAAGAAGTACCGCAATCGGTTCATACGGTCGCTCAAAACTAATTACCTTCGGTTTTTCTGTCTCGCTTTCCTCTCGTGCATGACGCTTTGTCTATTAAGCTAGCGGCTCAGCGCGTGAATTAGGATAATACCCTTCGTTGAAATGTTGTAACGTCGACCGACCTCGCGATGAGACTGTAATGCCACTGATTCAAAAATTACCTTCTTTATTAATTAATCAAATTGCGGCCGGTGAAGTCATCGAGCGACCTGCGTCTGTGGTTAAAGAATTATTAGAAAATAGTTTAGATGCGGGCGCGACGCGCATTGATATTGATATCGAAGCAGGCGGTAAACGTCTTATTCGCGTGCGTGATAATGGTTATGGTATTGAGCGCGAACAATTAGCGCTGGCGTTAGATCGCCATGCCACCAGTAAAATCGCATCGCTGGATGATTTAGAACGTGTGGGCTCTTTTGGATTTCGCGGCGAAGCCTTGCCCAGTATTGCATCCGTTTCAAATCTGCGATTAATTTCTCAAGCGCAACACGCAAGTGAAGCGTGGGAAATCGACGGACAAAATTTTACCATCGCACCTGCGCGTCATGCACAAGGTGCAACGGTTGAAGTACGAGATTTATTTTTTAATGTACCCGCGCGCCGCAAATTCTTGCGCGTCGATAAAACCGAATTTAGTCATATTGAACAAATGGTGAAACGGTTAGCATTAGGCTGTGCTGATGCTGAAATTCGTTTGAGTCATAACCAACAAGCAATTTTTGTAATTCCAGTGGGCGCTGAATCACAAGCCATACGTGTAAATGCAGTGTGTGGCAAAGGTTTGTTGGAACAAAGTATTTATTTTGATGAGTCCGGTGCGGGTTTGCGCTTGTCCGGTTGGGTTGGATTGCCGACGTTTTCACGCAGCCAAGCCGACATGCAATATTTTTATGTTAATCGCCGCATGGTGCGCGATAAAGTAGTGACGCATGCAGTCCGTCAATCTTACCAAGATGTTTTGTTTCATGGTCGTCATCCTGCTTATGTTTTGTATTTAGAAATGGATCCAACCTTGGTAGATGTGAATGCGCATCCGGCTAAATACGAAGTGCGGTTTCGTGATAGTCAATTAGTCCACGATTTTATTTATAAGACCTTACATAAAGTCTTAGCCAGCGCACGCGCCGGTCATGTTAATTCGGGTTTAAAAGAAAATGCTTTTGAAAGACGTATAGACTTATCAAATGGTTGGGCAACACCACAAAATAATTCGTTAAACCTTTTGAACAATGCCGTGCATGAATCCTTGGCGACCTATCAAGCGTTATACAGCACCGCATCTAGCAACACTGGATTCAACCACATTGGGCAATCGTATCCATCAAATCCAAATTTAAATCCAAATTTAAATAGGGATACGCCACCACTAGGTTATGCGCTGGCGCAATTGCATGGCATTTATATCTTGGCTGAAAACGCGCAAGGTCTGGTGATGATTGATATGCATGCTGCGCATGAGCGCATCACTTACGAGCGTTTAAAAGTTGAACATGATGCTGCTGCGATGTTGTCAATGCCGTTGTTGTTGCCGTTGACCTTGAACGTTAGTCAACGTGAAGCTGATTTAACGGAACAATATCAAACTACTTTTGAAGAATATGGTTTTGAATTGCATCGTACGGGTGTTGAAACTATAACGGTACGACGAGTGCCAAGTTTGCTAAAAGAAGCGGATATAGATGCATTAGTGCGAGATGTGTTGGCAGATTTAGCTGAGCATGGTCGTAGTCAGCGCATTGAAAATGAGCGCAATGAATTATTATCAACCATGGCGTGTCATGCTTCCATTCGTGCAAATCGTAAATTAACCTTGCCTGAAATGAATGCACTGTTACGTGATATGGAAATTACCGAGCGCAGCGGTCAATGCAATCATGGCAGACCTACCTGGATTCAGCTGAATATTGATCAGTTGGATAAATTATTTATGCGTGGCCAATAAATTTTATTCGCATGAGCATACCTTTAATTTGTTTAATGGGGCCCACCGCATCGGGTAAAACTGATTTGGCGATGGCTTTAGCAGAGCGTTGGCCCTTGAGTTTGATCAGTGTTGATTCCGGCATGGTTTATCGTGGCATGAACATCGGCACTGCAAAACCTGATGCAGCAACTTTATTGCGTGCGCCACATGCATTGATTGATATTTGTGATCCAGCAGAAATTTATTCCGCTGCGCGATTTGTTGAAGATGCGCGTGTAGCCATTCAAACGGCGTGGCAACAAGGCCGATGGCCGTGTTTAGTCGGCGGTACCATGTTGTATTTTCGTGCGTTGTTACAAGGCTTGTCAGATTTGCCCGATGCGGATGTTGCAATACGCGCCGCATTGCAACACGAATTAACTACACAAGGTTTAGAAAAATTACATCAACGTTTAGCGCAATTAGATCCCGTTGCTGCTGCACGCATTCATCCCAATGATCCGCAGCGAATTTTGCGTGCATTAGAAGTACAAAAAATTAGCGGACAAACAATGACAAGTTTGCAACAAGCAACACCTCCGCATGCATGGCCAGCACCCATATTAAAACTTGCGTTGGTACCTGATGATCGCGCACAGTTGCATGCGCGTATTGCACAACGTTTTGAATTAATGTTGCAACAAGGTTTTATTGATGAAGTGATTGCATTACGCACGCGCAAAGACCTATACAAAACTTTGCCATCGATCCGTGCGGTAGGTTACCGTCAAGTGTGGAATTATTTAGAGGGCGAATATGATCGGCAAACTCTGCAAAATAAGGGTATTATTGCTACGCGTCAGCTAGCCAAACGGCAGCTAACGTGGTTGCGCACGGAGCAGGCTTTATGTATTCAAGATCCGCTTGAATGCAATCTGCATCAACAAGTTGAACGATTTGCAGCAATGATCGATACGTTCATCGCAAAAAATTCGTAGATGCGCAACGAATTAACCGCACTGTGCTAGAATTTGTACGTAATGAAGTTGTCTTATTATTTGAAACCAAACAAAAACTTAACTGGAGAACGCATATGGCAAAAGGGCAACACCTACAAGAACCCTTTTTGAATGCCTTGCGCAAGGAACATGTACCCGTCTCGATCTTTCTGGTCAACGGCATCAAGCTGCAAGGACAAATAGAATCATTTGATCAGTTTGTGATCTTGTTGAAAAACACGGTTAGCCAAATGGTTTACAAGCACGCTGTTTCAACCATCGTGCCTTCAAAACCAATCAACATTAGTTTTGACGAGTAATCTATGCGCTCGCACTCCGTGACATAAATGGGTTGGAATTTATTTGAACGACCCCGTCACGGGGAACGAGCCTTATTAGTTGATGTGCAATTTGGTCCTCGTCGCGGGGACGGAGCCATCGAAGAATTTCACGCCTTAGCCGTTTCCGCAGGCGCCGATCCTCTTGCCACTATTAGCGCGCAGCGTAACAGAGCTGATCCGCGTTATTGTGTGGGCAGTGGTAAAGTTGAAGAAATCCGCTTGCAAGTGGAAGAGCATAAAGTAGAAATCGTACTTTTTAGTCGCCCCTTAAGTGCTAGCCAAGAGCGTAACCTAGAAAAAGTCTTGGGTTGCCGGGTGCTTGATCGTACCGGTTTGATTTTGGATATTTTTGCGCAACGCGCCCGCAGTTTTGAAGGCAAGCTGCAAGTGGAGCTAGCGCAGCTTAAACATTTATCGTCACGGCTCGTGCGGGGCTGGACCCACTTAGAACGTCAAAAAGGCGGTATTGGTTTACGCGGTCCCGGCGAAACGCAGCTCGAAACCGATCGCCGTTTAATCGCCCAGCGAATCCGTTCTTTGGAAGACAAGCTCGATAAAGTCGCGCAGCAACGTGATCAAAATCGGCGTTCTCGGCAAAAAGCCGCAGTGCCAACAGTATCGTTGGTTGGTTATACCAATGCCGGCAAATCTACTTTATTCAATCGCATGACCGTGGCTGATGTGTACGCAGCCGACCAATTATTCGCCACCTTGGATCCTACGGTTAGACGTTTAGCCTTACCGGGTTTGGGACATGTCGTGTTGGCCGATACGGTAGGATTCGTACGCGATTTGCCGCATGACCTGATTGCCGCGTTCCGTTCAACGCTGTTGGAAACGCGTGAAGCGGATTTGTTGCTACACGTCATTGATGCCAATGATGAGCTGTGTGACCTATATATAGATAAGGTCAACGAAGTTTTGCGCGAAATTGGTGCTGCCGACGTCCCGCAATTATTGGTTTACAACAAAATCGACCTTTCTGGCCAACCTCCCATGTGCGTCGCCGATCCAGATGGCCGGCCGCGCGCCGCCTATGTTTCTGCACAAACGGGCGCAGGTTTAAGTGAATTACAGCAAGCTATTGTTAATTGTTTTGCCGGTGAATTGATTCGCGGTTGGATACGCTTAAAACCCGAGGCGGCCAAGCAGCGCGCACAGCTTTACGAAGCGGGCGCAGTACTCAGTGAACAAGCGCAAAATGATGGCGATAGTCTCTTGCATGTCTGTTTACGCAAAGATCATCTACACCAAATGGGTTTAGCCATTGATCAAATAACTGATCAAGCCGGTGATCAATTAAGCGATCAAGTCACTCAGTAATAACTGTTTCATCGGTTGCGGCGGCCGCCGCTCCCCCCTAGAATGCACACCGAATTCACTTCTTAATATCTCGAACCGTAATGAGGATATTCACATGGCTTGGAATGAGCCGGGCGGTAGCCCGCGAGACCCTTGGGGTAAACGTAATACCAATAACTCCAATGATGTCGATGCAATCTTTCGCAAGCTAAGCGATTTTTTTGGCGGTAAAGGCGGCGGTAACGACGAAAATAGAATGTATATGATCATTCTAGCGGTCGTTTTTGCTTTATGGTTCTTGTTCGGCTTTTTTGTCGTCGATGAAACCCAACGCGCCGTTATCAAACAATTTGGTCGCCATGTGGATACCGTAGGCTCAGGCCCTCATTGGGTTCCGCTCTTTGTACAATCGCGTGAAATTATCGACGTGTCTTCTTATCGCACCATGAAAAACACTGCGCGCATGCTGACCAAAGATGAAAACATCGTAAATGTTGAATATGAAGTTCAGTTTAATATTTCTGATCCCGCCGATTTTTTGTTTAATTTGAAAGATCCAGAAAGTACCTTGAGCCAAGCGAGCGAAAGTGCGATTCGTGAAATCGTCGGTAAAAATACTTTGGATTACGTTATTAAAGAAAGCCGTCAAGATATTGCGCAACGTACCCAAGTGTTATTGCAAGAAATCATGGATCGTTACAAATCCGGTGTTAACGTAATTAAAGTGAACATGACACGCGCAGAAGCGCCCGAAGAAGTTCAAGCGTCTTTTGAAGATGTAAATAAAGCGCGTGAAGATAAAGAACGCTTTTTAAGTGAAGCAGAAGCTTACCGCAACAAAGTTATTCCTGTTGCGCGTGGTGGTGCGGAACAATATATTGAAGAAGCACGCGGTTATAAAGCGCGAATTGTAAATAGTGCGCAAGGTGAAACTTCACGTTTCTTAAAACTATTAGCCGAATATGAAAAAGCGCCGAAAGTAACACGCGAGCGTTTATATATTGAAGCGGTAGAAGAAGTATTAAGCAAAAGTTCTAAAGTGATGGTGGATGTGAAGGGCAGCGGCAACATGATGTATTTGCCTTTAGATCAAATCCTCAAAAACAAAAATGCAACACCTGACAACGCTACGCGTGCTGGCAATTTTAATAGCAACACCGGCGCTGCGTCTAAACAATCCGGTGTTTCAGGTGTAAGCGCTCAAGATGGCCGCGATGATCCACGTTCGCGCGATTTCCCTTAGAGATTATTTAGGAGTCTCTTTATGAAGGTTAAAGTTTCATCGATTGCCGCTATCGTATTTACGGCGTTTTTAGTCTTTTGGTTAAGCACGTTTACCGTTGATGAACGCGAATACGCCATTCGTTTTCAGCTCAGTAAAATTGTCAAAGCGGATTACAAGCCAGGTCTGCATTTTAAATGGCCTTTTATTGAATCAGCACGCAAATTTGACAAGCGTATTCAAACAGTTGATTTGCCGCCTGAAAAATTTTTAACGGCTGAAAAGAAAAATGTCGAAGTAGACGCTTTTGTAAAATGGCGAATTGTTGACATAACCAAGTTTTATAAGGCTACTGGTCGTGGCAGTATGACGATGGCGAACGATCGCTTAAGTCGTACTATTGTCGATGCATTAAAAGGTCAGTTTGGTTTGCGTGCTATTCAAGAAGTTATTTCGGGTGATCGTACTGAAATCATGAATGTAGTGCGCAAAAATGTAGATATCGAAGCGCAAAAACTCGGCATTGAAATTGTTGATGTGCGTTTAAAGCGCGTCGACTTTTCGCGTGAAGTGAGTCAATCCGTTTATGATCGAATGATTAAAGAACGCGAAGCCGCAGCACAAGATTTCCGTTCACGCGGTGATGAAGAAGCCAGAAAACTGCGCGCACGTTCTGAGCGCGAACGTGAAGAAATTTTATCTAAAGCGTATTCAGAAGCGGAAATTATTCGCGGTGAAGGTGATGCACAAGCTGCGCAAATTTATGCAAAAGCGTATGGTCGCAATCCAGAGTTCTATGCGTTTCATCGAAGCTTGCAAGCGTATCGCAATGCGTTAGGTAAAGAAGGCGACATGCTTATTTTAGATCCGAATTCAGATTTTTTTCGTTATCTGAAAGATTCAGCGGGTAAGCGATAAGTTTAATGGCGTGGCATAGCATTGTCACCAGTATTGCATTGTTACTCGTGATAGAAGGTTTGTTGCCTTTTGCCGCGCCGCAACGTTGGCGCAACATGATGCAACAAATTGCTTTAATGCCAGATCGTGCATTGCGTATCAGTGGTTTGAGCAGCATGTTGTTGGGCGTTGTGTTGTTGTACTGGTTAAGCTGAAAAATTTTAGGTAAATAAAAAAACACATGACCGACAATCGCTGGCTATTACCCGAAGGCATTCAAGAAATTTTGCCGCAAGAAGCTGCGCGCTTGGAATTGTTGCGTCGTCGTTTATTAGATCAATATGCTAGCTGGGGCTACGAGTTAGTTATTCCACCGTTGATTGAATATTTAGAATCATTGTTGATCGGCGCAGGCAGTGACTTAGAATTACAAACATTTAAAATCACCGATCAATTAAATGGTCGCATGATGGGCATACGCGCAGACATGACGCCGCAAGTAGCACGTATTGATGCGCATCAATTACGCCGCGATGAACCCACACGCTTATGTTATATCGGCACTGTATTGCACACACGCCCCGATGGTTTTGCAGGTTCGCGCAGTCCTGTGCAAACCGGCGCAGAATTATATGGCCATGAAGGTCCGGCGAGTGATATTGAAATCATCAGCTTGATGATCGAAACCTTGCGTGCGGCAGGTTTACAAGAACTCTATATTGATATTGGTCATGTGGGCATTTATCGTGAAGTAGCGAATGCTGCGGGTTTTGATAAAGCGCAAACGGATACGGTGTTTGATTTATTACAGCGCAAAGCCTTGGTTGAAATTCGTGAATATCTGACTGCGAATAAAGTGAATGCAAATGCGCAGGCAATGTTATTAGCGTTAGTCGAACTAAACGGCGACATCAGTGTATTAAACAAAGCCCGCACGCAATTAAAAGCCGCAGGCAAAAAAGTCGTTGAAGCATTGGATTATTTAACACAGGTAGCGGAAGGCGTACAACAGCGCGCACCGGATTTAAATTTACATTTTGATTTAGCAGAATTGCGCGGTTATCACTATCACCAAACGGGCGTTGTGTTTGCCGCTTATGCGCCAGGTGAAGGTCAAGAAGTAGCACGCGGTGGTCGATATGACGGTATCGGTGCCGTGTTTGGTCGGCCGCGTGCAGCAACAGGATTTAGCACGGATTTAAATGCCTTGATGCGTTTAACCACGCACGACATAAAAAACATTGCAGCGATTTACGCGCCCGTTGTGAGTGCGCAAGATGAAGCCGCGCTATGGCAAGCGATCACCACGTTGCGAGCGCAAGGCGAATGTGTGATTCAAGCATTACCTGAAACTGATACAAAAAAAATTGTTAACCCAGCCGCATTAAGTTGTAACAGACAACTGTTAAAAACTGCGCAAGGCTGGCAAGTTAAACCTCTTTAATCCTTTTATATAGTGCGACTCTCATGGCAAAAAATGTATTAGTACTTGGCACCCAATGGGGTGATGAAGGCAAAGGCAAGATCGTTGACATGTTAACGGATCGCGGTGTTGCAGCCGTCGTGCGTTTTCAAGGCGGCCACAATGCCGGTCATACTTTAGTTATCAACGGTGAAAAAACCGTATTGCATTTAATTCCATCGGGCATCTTGCGTGAGAACGTAGAATGTTTAATTGGCAATGGCGTAGTCGTATCACCCAGCGCGTTGATGGAAGAAATCGCTATGCTCGAAGCCAAAGGCGTGCCGGCACGTAAACGTTTAAAAATTTCTGAAGCCTGTCCATTAATTTTGCCGTATCACGTTGCAATCGATCAAGCGCGTGAACGCGCGCGCGGTTCAGCGGCGATTGGTACAACCGGTCGTGGCATTGGCCCTGCCTACGAAGACAAAGTTGCACGACGTGCAATTCGGTTAGGTGATTTATTACATCGTGAACGTTTCGCAGCAAAATTAGGTGAAGTGTTAGACGTGCATAATTTTATGTTAAAGCATTACTACAAAACCGACACCTTTGATTTTCAGCAATTACTCGATGAAACTTTAGCAATTGCCGAACATGTTTTACCGATGATGGATGACGTATCAACACGCGTGCAATATTGGATCGCGCAAGACAAACCTATTTTATTCGAAGGTGCGCAAGGCACCTTGCTTGATGTTGATCATGGTACCTATCCATTTGTAACATCATCCAATACCACCGCAGGCGGTGCATGCACCGGCAGTGGCATGGGGCCATTAGATTTAGATTACGTATTAGGTATTACCAAAGCGTACACCACACGTGTGGGCGCTGGACCATTTCCCACCGAATTGTTTGATGCAATGGGCGAGCATCTTGCAAAACGCGGCCACGAATTTGGTTCAACCACAGGACGTGCACGTCGTTGCGGATGGTTTGATGCAGTAGCATTACGCCGCGCAGTACAAATAAATAGCGTCAGTGGTTTATGCGTAACAAAGTTAGACGTATTAGATGGTTTAGAAACACTGCGTATCTGCGTTGGTTATAAAGTAGATGGCAAAGAATTAGACATGCCACCTGTAGGCGCAGAAGCGTATGCCGCATGCGAACCTGTTTACATCGACATGCCAGGTTGGCAGACATCAACAGTAGGCGTGCGTCAGTTTGACAAACTACCTATCGAAGCAAAAAATTACTTACATAAAATGCAAGAAGTAGTGGGCATACCGATAGACATCGTATCTACAAGTCCCGATCGCGATGATAATATTTTATTGCGGGATCCATTTGCGCAGTAGTGTGTTTCAGAGAAAGTTTAAAAATAATTTGAATTTAAAGGCTTTGAATTTATGAATATTTTTATGGGCTCTGACCCCTTAAATTCTTGATTATCCGGTTCGTAACTTTGAAACTTATGGTGGTTTCTATTTTGCTTCGGGCGCAGGAATATTTGTAGGTACGGATTTTCTTATCCACTATTCAGGACAGCCCAATGTCGCTCAAGAAACCAATTAAAGTGATTTTGGTGGCGCTTACTTTGTTTGCGTTGTTACTTGTGGTAGCTAGTCAATTCTTGGGGCCTGGCGTCGGAGACTTCGCGGATCCTATCATCAATGGCTATGAATATAATTATGCCGGTGGAAATGAAATTAATATTGTGTATACAGGAAATGAACGATCTAAGCAGATTGTCATTGATTCTAGAGTCGATGAATATAAAGTAGATGGTGATAGGCTGTTGGTGGCTAGAAGACCTAGAGAGATTTATCGTACAGATGATGGCGTCACAAGGACTCGACTTTCTTCCATTTGCGAGTATTGGATAATTAATATTAATACCCATCAAGTTGAAATGACACCTAAATCTCGAGATGTTGCTTGTAAATAAATAGATTAATTCTAGTAAAATAAGGGGAAAAATAAGGGGACGCTACCCTTTAAATTTGATGCATGTTAAGCTGCTGCTATGCCAAGACAAGCCAGAGCCGTATTTCCTAAAGTCCCTCACCATATCACTCAGCGAGGCAATCGCCGAGAAGAC